>JBBQDD010000166.1:0-5823 GCA_038319335.1 Sphingomonadales bacterium | reverse complement strand
ATTGGCGCGATCAAATTGTTGCTGCGCGCGTTGAAATGCCCCTGACAGATGGTTGTCGAGCGTGATGACGACAACACGAACCTGCGTGATCGGGGGGGCAATGTCAGCGCGCATAACGGGCCTTCGCATCATAGAGCGTGTCGAGCGTGATCGTGGCCAGGCCCTGCTCTGTGGCATAGCGCTCGGTATTGCGGCGTGCCTTGCCGCGAACAAAGAACGGGATTTTCAGCAGCTCTTTTTCGGCCTCTGCCGTCCAGCCGCGCGCTGCGATGACTTCGGGTTCGGCAACGGGGACTACGCCCCTCGCGATTTCAGCAGGGACGGGGGGTGAGCGATCGTGCCCCATCAGCGGTTCGTCTGCGGGGTGCGTATTCCCACCCCCAGCCGCTCCCGCAGGCGGGAGGGGAGCAGCAGAACCATGGCCAAGATGGCTCGCCCCCGCCGAGTCGCTGAATTCGAAATCGTCGCGGAACATCGTCAGCAGATGTTCTTCCAGCCCCATCACCAGCGGATGTACCCAGGTGTCGAACAGCACGTTCGCGCCTTCAAAACCCATTTGCGGTGAATAGCGGGCCGGGAAATCCTGGACATGGACGGGGGCGGAGATGACCGCGCAGGGAATGCGCAGCCGCTTGGCGATGTGGCGCTCCATTTGCGTACCCAGCACCAGTTCGGGCTGCAGCGCGGCAATCGCGTCTTCGACTTCCAGATAATCGTCGGTGATCAGCGGCTCGACGCCATAGAGCTTGGCGGCCTCGCGCAGTTCGCGGGCGAATTCGCGGTTGTAGCAACCCAGGCCGACAACCTCGAAACCCAACTCGTCACGGGCCACCCGCGCAGCGGCGATGGCGTGGCTGGCATCGCCGAAAATGAAGACGCGCTTGGCGGTAAGGTAAGTCGAATCGACCGAGCGGCTCCACCACGGCATGTTGGAACGATCCAGCGCGGATGCCGGATCGACATTGGCGAGCGCCGCCACTTCGTTCACGAAATCACGCGTTGCGCCGTAGCCGATGGGGATCGTGCGGACGGTTTTTTGCCCGAACGTCTTTTCCAGCCACCGCACGCAGGTATCGGCGATTTCGGGGTAGAGAAGGATGTTAAAATCGGCCTGGCCAATCGTCTTGATGTCGGCCGGGCTCGCGCCGAGCGGGGCGACCAGATGAATGTCGATGCCCATCGAGTCGAGCAGCCGGGTGATCTCGATAATGTCGTCGCGGTGGCGAAAGCCCAGCGCGGTCGGCCCCAGCAGGTTGACGCGTGGGCGACGCCCTTCGCGGGGTGCCGGGCGGGCATCCTTGTCGGCAAGCGCGCGGACCAGCTGGTAAAATGTCTCCGCAGCGCCCCAGTTTTCCTTGCGCTGATAGCTGGGCAGTTCAAGCGCGACGACCGGGATCGGCAGGCGCATCGCCTCTGCCAGCCCAGCCGGATCGTCCTGGATCAGCTCTGCAGTGCAGGATGCGCCGACCAGCATCGCCTGGGGCTGATAGCGATCATAGGCATCGCGCGCGGCGGACTGGAAAAGCTCGGCAGTGTCAGTGCCCAGATCACGCGCCTGGAAGGTGGTGTAGGTGACCGGCGGGCGCTTGTTGCGACGCTCGATCATCGTGAACAGCAGGTCGGCATAGGTGTCGCCCTGCGGCGCATGGAGCACATAATGCACGCCCTCCATGGCGGTGGCGATCCGCATCGCGCCTACATGCGGTGGTCCTTCATAGGTCCAGACGGTCAGCTGCATCGCGTTAAACCTTCAACACGTCGCGCCGCCGCAGCGGGCGCGCAAACAGTTCAGCCAGGTCACCGGCCTGATCGAAACCATGAATGGGCGAGAACACCAGTTCGATCGCCCATTTGGTCGTCAGCCCTTCGGCCTCCAGCGGGTTGGCGAGGCCAAGGCCGCACACGGTGATGTCGGGCCGCGAGGCACGCACCCGGTCAAGCTGCTTGTCGACATCCTGGCCTTCGCTGATCACCGTCGTGGTGGGCAGCAGCGCCAGATCCTGCGCCAGATGGCGGCGGTGGAGGTAGGGCGTGCCCACCTCGATCGGCACCATGCCCAGTTCCTGCGACAGGAAGCGCGCCAGCGGCACCTCCAGCTGCGAATCGGGCATGAAGAAGATGGTCTTGCCGCCCAGTTGCGCCCGGCAATGCTCAATGGCGCGAAGGGCGCGGGCCTTGCCGGGGGCAATCACGCGCTGAAATTCGGCCTCGTCCACGCCGAAAGCCATGGCGGCGGCATGCAGCCAGTTCGCGGTGCCTTCAGCGCCGAACGGGAACATCGCGTCGAGTCGCACCGCACCACGGTCCTCAAGGCAACGTGCGGTCTCGCCCAGGAAAGGCTGGGCGAGCAGGAAGCGGGTGTTGGCACCGACCGGCGGCAGATCAGCCGATTTGCGTGCGGGCAGCGAGCGGACGGTCTTGATACCCAGCTCACTGAAAATACGGACAAACTGATCCTCGACGACATCGGGCAACGCGCCGACGATCATCAGTTCAAGGTCAGCGTCGGATGCCAATTCGGGCAGCACGGGCACCAGCGAGGCGAGGCAGGCATCCTCGCCCTCGGTAAAGGTCGTCTCAATCCCGCTGCCCGAATAATTCAGGATGCGGACATGGGGCGAATGCTTGCCAGACAGGCGCTGCGCCGCGCGCGACAGATCAAGCTTGATCACTTCCGACGGGCATGATCCGACCAGGAAAAGCATCTTGATATCGGGCCGCCGCGTCAGCAGCCGATCAACGACCCGGTCGAGTTCCTCATTGCAGTCCGCCATTCCGGCGAGATCGCGTTCCTCGATAATCGCGGTGCCGAATCGGGGTTCGGCGAACACCATCACCCCGGCGGCGGATTGCAGCAGATGGGCGCAGGTGCGCGAGCCGACGACCAGGAAAAACGCGTCCTGCACCTTGCGGTGCAGCCAGATAATCCCGGTAAGCCCGCAGAAAACCTCGCGCTGGCCGCGCTCACGCAGCACCGGCGCGCAATCGCTGCCATTGGCGGCAATCGATTCGTGGGGCGGCGATTCGTGGGCCGGCGATCCGTGGGCCGGGTTCAGGGCGACGGCAACGGTCATGCGGCCATCGCCTGCATTGGCGCCTGCATTGGCATTTCAAAAGCGGGCTCGGCGAGCGCTGGCTGATCTGGTGTCGATTGCTCGCGCGCCGCCTGCAGGCGTGCGGCCCGCAGCTTCAGGATGAACTGCCCGGCGTTGACGACATAGGTCGCATAGGCGGCCAGCGCGACGATCATCCGCCCCCGCTCGCTGCCATAATCACCGATCAGCATCACCAGATAGGTGGTGTGCAGCCCGATGACCAGAAAGCTGAACACGTCTTCCCAGAAAAAAGCGTCGGCGAACAGATACTTGCCGTAAACGACCTTCTCCCAGATCGCGCCGGTGACCATGATCGTATAGAGCGCCATCGTCTTCACCACGATCGATATGGTCGCGGCAAGCGCGCCTTCGCCGGTCTGCAGATACCGCAGCACCAGCACCAGGCTGACGATGAAGATAAGGAATTGAACGGGGGCCAGAATGCCCTGCACCAGCGTCCATTTGCTGTTGTCGCGGCGGACGCGCTGCTCGGGTGTATAGAGCGGCGCTGGGGGCGTCGGCTGTAAAGACCTTCTGAAATTTTCGTACTGCGGCGTATGAACCCGCATTGTTACCCACCCTTGGCCATCTGCCCGGCATCTGCCTGATTGTGATCAGACTAAGGCAGTGGCCGTCAAAGTGTCAACATAAACTGACGTCCAAAAATTTTGACATGTGGTGCGATGCAGCACAATTCGCGTATTGTCAGATTTGGATTATCGGCATAGCTTCCCTCAATTGAGGCAAGGTCAAATGTGGTCTGCCCAGCCCGCGTTGCACGCGGCGCGAACAGGTGGGGAGCACCGGCGGAATGGCTTCATTGCTGGAACTGGGGGCACAAATTGCCTCGGTTTATCGGAAAAAATCGCTCGTTCGCGATGTCGATGGCCGCCCCGATTCCCGCACTGATCCTCGCGACGTGCCAATCCGTCCTCTGGCTGCTGCACCGACCGACGATAACTCATTGTCCAACCTGGTGGAGCGCGAAATCATCCCGCGCCTGGTGGCATCGCACCCGCTGGCCGGCAAGCATGGCGGCAATCGCGGATCGGGCGAAATTACGGCAGCGGAGATTGATGCCTTTGCCCCATTGTCGCTGCAGGTCGAGGCCGATCAGCTGCTCGATTATGTCGAGGGCATTCTGGATCGCGGTGTCGGTGTCGATACCGTGATGGTCGATCTGCTTGCGCCTGCCGCGCGGCGGCTGGGCGAATATTGGGAGGATGATCGCTGCGACTTCGTCGATGTGACGATGGGGCTGTGGCGCTTGCAGGAAATCGTCCATGAACTCGGTGCGCGGTTGCCGCCGGAACGCCGGGTTGGCCCGGGTCGCCGCGCGCTGTTTGCCTCCATGCCCGGCGATCAGCACAGCTTTGGCACCGTGGTTGTCGAGGAACTATTCAGCCGTGAAGGCTGGCTGACGGACCGGATGAGCGAGGCATCAACGCCCGACCTGCTGGAACGGGTGGCGGGGGAATGGTTCGACCTGATTGGATTGACCATCAGCTGCGACTACCATATCGCGCCCTTGGCTTCGATAATTGTTGCGTTGCGAAACGTTTCAAGAAACCCCAGTTTATGTGTGATGGTCGGCGGTCGAATTTTCGTGGACGATCCCGATCTTGCCGCCAGCGTCGGTGCCGATGGCACTGCGTCGGACGCGAAGGTGGCAGTGAAAACGGCACTGGCATTGGTTGAAGCGATCAGCAGCAAATCGGCTGTCTGATGTCGCTAGTGATTTACTCCAAGGTCAAGGGAGTGCGGCAGTTCGCCGATGAACAAGCATCACGCCCCTCTCAAGCCGCGGCTCTTTTCGGCACCTGATCAGATTCCGGGGGCGCTTTCGCCGTCCGTTACTGCTGCACTGCTGGGATCGGTGGGTGATGTGGCGTTTGTGCTTGATGCCAATGGCATCGTCCTTGATGTCGCCATTGCCGAGGTTGAGCTGACATCGAGCGGCCTGGCCGACTGGATCGGCAAGCCATGGATTCAAAGCGTCACGTCGGACAGCCACGGCAAGGTGAACGACATGCTCGCCGATGCAGCGGCCGGCATGCCCGCCCGCTGGCGGCAGATTAATCATTTCGGGATCGAGGGCGATCTGCCGGTCCGCTATCTGGTGATCAGCATGGGCAAGGCGGGCCAGGTCATCGCGATCGGGCGGGATATGCGCAACGCTGCCGTGATGCAGCAACGCCTGCTGCAAACGCAGCAATCGCTTGAGCGCGATTATGTGCGGCTGCGCCAGGCCGAAACCCGGTATCGGCTGTTGTTCGACATGGCGGCAGAACCGGTGCTGATCGTGGATGCGGTGACGCGGCGGATCCGCGAGGCGAACCCGGCCGCGCATAAATTGTTCGGCAGCAAGGAAGGCGCGCTGAGCGATCAGCTGGTCAGCGGTCTGGTCGACCCCAAGGACCGCGAATCATTTATCGCGCATCTGGGCGGCGCGGAAGCATCGGATGACGTGCAGCCGGTGCTGCTCCGCCTGAAGAATCAGCCGATCGACGCCACATTTTCCGCCCGGCTGTTCCGGCAGGCGCGTACATCGCTGCTGCTCGTCAGGATCGCCGCGGTTGATGCGCCCGCCGAGGGGCAGCAGCACAACACCAAATTGTTCGACGTGATCGAACGGATGCCCGACGCTTTCGTGCTGGTCGATGCGAATATGGCGATTTTGACGGGCAATGTCGCCTTTGTGGAATTGACCGAGACGGCGTCGATTGAC
>JBBQDD010000165.1:0-5824 GCA_038319335.1 Sphingomonadales bacterium | reverse complement strand
GCCCCCTCACCCAACCCTCTCCCCGCGGGGGAGAGGGCTTTTCGGCACGATAAGGACGCCCCACATGGCCTTCACGCTCTTCAACTTCGTCGATCTATACACACGCCAGCTGAATGCCGCCGCGCACCTGCTGAACAAGGGCGTGGCCTTTGCCGCTGAGCATGGCATCAGCGAGGCCGACATGCTTGGCTGGCGGCTGGCCGATGACATGAATCCGCTGGGGTTTCAGCTGATGGTCGTCGCCAATTTTACCAAGAGCTGGACCGCGCGGGTCGCCGATCTGCCAGTGCCCGATGGTATCGAGTCGACGATTGACGTTGCCGGTTTCCAGGCGGCGATTGCCGATGCCAAAGCGTTTCTCGCAACGCTGACGCCCGAACAATTTGCGGGCCGCGACGATGTGCCGCTGACGGTGAAGCTGGGCGAAACGATGGAACCCACCCTGCCCGCCGGATATTGGCTGTCCAGCTTTGCGACGACCAACATCTATTTCCACCTGTCGATGGTCTATGCGATTTTGCGGATGAAGGGCGTGAAGCTCGGCAAGATCGATCTGTTCGCAGGCGGCCTGTAACCCGGCATGGCGCGCCCCGAAGCCTGGCGGTTGCTGCCAGACGCGTATCCGCACCACGAGATTATCCAGACGCGGTTTCAGGATCTCGACGTGCTGGGGCACATCAACAATGTCGCCTGGGCGGCACTGTTCGAAAGCGCACGGGTGCGGTTTCTGGGGCACATATTGGGCAGCACCCCGGGGCGCGCCCGCGGGCTGGTTGCCAGCGTAGAGATCAACTATCTGGGCGAGGGGCATTTCCCCGCCGATGTGCTGATGGCGCACGGCATCGGCAAGCTCGGCACGCGCAGCTGGCAGGTGATGGGGCTGGCGCTGCAGAATGGCGTGGCGCTGGCGACGTGCGACGCGACAATAGTCGCATCGGGCGACGCGATCGATCCGGATTTCAGAGCGGCAGTGGAAGGTTGGCGGGTAACGGGCGGTTAGGCTTGGGATCGTGTGCAGCGCCAGAGGGCGTCAACGAGCATCCACCCTCCATCCCCCGGTCTTGCTGAGCTTGTCGAAGCACTATTCTTCTTTTTCGACCGTCGAAAGAAAGGACAACCCTTCGACAAGCTCAGCGCGAACGGGTTAAATTCAATTTATCGCGCGATAGCGACCCTATCTCCCACGCCGTCATGCTGAACTCGTTTCAGCATCCACCGCGCAACAAGCTCTGGCATGCCTTGCGGAGAGTTGGATCCTGAAACAAGTTCAGGATGACGCAGGAGTAGCACGCCATTGGCTAACAACTCAGTGGCCCGCTTTATGCCCCAAGTCCCAATAATGCAGCGGTTCCGATTACCGTAACCGGACCTAGGATCACCAACCCGAGCCCCACGAGGCACCGCGAACCCGCATCGCGATTGGCGACCACCGCGACCGCAACTGGAAAGCCAACCATCCAAAGGATATTTATCGCGGATCGAAAACCCAGCCTATCGGTCAAATAGGTCAGCAAGCTCACCACGGTGACCACGGCTAAAGATTGCAGCACAAGGCGGATCATATCGGATTACCTATCGGTGGCGTGCATTTATCTCCCCCCCCCTCAATCCACAAACACCGCGGCGCGCTTTTCCATGTTCGCCATTACCTGTTCGATCTGGTTCGGCCGGCGGATGACGCCGAGTTGGACGTCGCTTTCGGCCTGCAGGATCGCCGCGCTGTCGAGATCGGGCTGGAGGTTGAACAGCTTTTTCGATCCGCGCACAGCCTCTGGGTTGCGGGCGGCGATCTGTTTCGCCAGCGCGTGCGCCTCCGCCCAGGGATCGTCAGCGAGTTTGGTGACGAAGCCTAGCGCCAGCGCCTCTGCGCCATCAAATTCGCGCGCCGTGTAGGTCAGTTCACGCAGCACATCGTCGCGCGCGATGCCGCGCCACAGCGCGATTCCGGCCATGTCTGGCACCAGCCCCCAATAGACTTCGCGGATGGCAAAGCGGGCGTGCGGGCTGGCAATGCGGATGTCAGCGCCCGACATGATCTGAAAGCCCCCGCCAAACGCCACGCCGTGCACAGCGGCGATCACCGGCATCGGCAGCGTGCGCCAGCCCCATGCCACGTGCTGCGGCAGGTTCGCGTCGCCATGGGTGCGATCGGCAAGCGAAGTCCCGGTGCCGCCGCTCGCCATGCTCGCCATATCGAGCCCGGCGCAGAACGCCCGCCCCTCACCCGACAGCACGACGCAGCGGACTTCGGCCATCCCCGACAGCTGTTCGATCGCTTCGGCGATGCCAGCGAACATCGCGGGGTCCAGCGCGTTCATCTTGTCGCTGCGGATCAGCTTCACGTCAGCGACATGATCGGTAACGGTAATGCGAACGCGGTCTTGCATGTTGGTTCCTTTCACGGGCCACCACCCTTTAATCCGTCATTGCGAGCGTAGCGAAGCAATCCAGCCCATCCAATTGCGGCACCGCTGGATTGCTTCGCTGCGCTCGCAATGACGGGATATTGGTTAGAGGCAGTGCATCAAACAATTCGGCTATCGCTATTGCCCCAATAGCGATCGCGCAACAGCCGCTTGTAGAGTTTGCCGGTGGGCGCGCGGGGCAGTTCGGCGGCGAAGTCGATCTGGCGCGGGGTTTTGACGCCGGAGAGTTCGGCGCGGCACCAGGCGGTGAGTTCAGCGGCGAATGCATCCCCCGCTTCCGCCATGTCGACCGGCTGCACCACCGCGATCACCCGCTCGCCCATTTCGGGGCACGGCCCGCCGATTACCGCCACGTCGGCAACGCGGGGGTGGGTGATCAGCCGGTTTTCGATTTCCTGCGGATAGATGTTCACCCCGCCAGAGATGATCATGAAGCTTTTGCGATCGGTGAGATACAGATAACCATCATCGTCGACGCGCCCGATATCGCCCAGCGTTGTCCAGCCATGCGCGTTGCGGGCCTCAGCCGTTTTTTCGGGATCATTGTGATATTCGAACACGCCGCCGCCGCCGAAATACACCAGCCCCTCGGTGCCCGGCGGCACTTCATTTCCAGCCTCGTCACAGATGTGCAGCGCGCCATAGGCCGCCTTGCCGACCGAGCCCTTATGGGTGAGCCACTGGGCGGAATCGATCGTGGTGAGGCCGTTGCCTTCCGATCCTGCATAATATTCGTACAGCACCGGCCCCCACCAGCCGATCATCGCTTCCTTGACGGGGATGGGGCACGGCGCAGCGGCGTGGATCGCGACCTTTAGGCTCGACAGATCATAGCGCGCGCGTGTTGCGGCATCGAGCTTCAGCATGCGGACGAAGTGCGTCGGCACCCACTGGCTGGCATTGACCTTGTAGCGATCAATCGCCGCCAGCGCGGCTTCGGGGTCGAAATGCTGCATCATCACGACGGTCCCGCCCAGCCGCATCACCGTCATCGACCAGCGCAGCGGTGCGGCGTGATAGAGCGGGGCGGGGCTCAGGTAGATGCTGTCAGCGCCCAGCCGGTACAGCCCCTGTGCCAGCATTACGAGCACATTGGGGGCCGCGATCGACGGATCCTCTGGCAGGGCAACGCGCACGCCCTTTGGCCGCCCGGTAGTGCCCGACGAATAGAGCATGTCGACGCCAGCGCGCTCGTCCGCAATCGGCGTATCAGGCATTGCGGCAACGGCCGCCGCCCAGTCCGCCCAGCCATCCACCGGACCGCCGATCATCAACCGCGTGCATGCGTTCAGCGGGGCGACCAGGGCAGATGCTACGGCCGCCATTGCTGCCGATCCAATCACCAGCCGAGCGCCCGAATCCCGGACGATATATTCCACTTCCGGCGCGGTCAGCTTGCTGGGGATGCAGACATAGAACAGCCCGGCGCGCTGTGCCCCCCAGGTGATGTCGTAAAATTCGGGAATGTTATCCAGGAACAGCGCGATCGTGTCGCCAATCCCCAGCCCGAGCGAGCGGAACAGCTGGGCCGCGCGGTTGGACTGCGCATCCAGCGCGGCATAGCTGATCACCTGCCCCGTTTCGGCGACGATCAGCGCGGGCTTGTCAGGCGCGGTCTGCGCATGGACGCTGGGATGCATCCGCCTCTCCTCTTATGGTTTGCACAGACGCTACCGGGCGAAGGCGGTGGCGGCAATCGGCTTGTTCCCAACGTGTCTTGCAAGCCGCGCGCAGCGGTGTAGACCGCCGACGCGATGACCGAACCCGCCCCCTTCACCTTCGATCCGCGCCTGTTCGTGGGGGCCGCCGTGCGCGGCCATGCCGGGCTGCTGGGCATTCAGTATCACGATCACGGGGCCGATTGGGCCGAACTGAAGCTGCCTTATGATCCCCGGCTGATCGGTGATCCAGACAGCGGCGTGCTCGCGTCCGGCCCCATCCTGACGATGATGGACATGGCGACCAGCCTGTCGGTGTGGATCAAGCTGGGTGGCTTTCGCCCGCACGCCACGCTTGACCTGCGGATTGATTATCTGCGCCCGGCGACCCCCAACAAAACCGTGTACGGGCGCGGTGAATGTTACCGCATCACCCGCACCATATCGTTCATTCGCGGCACCGCGCATGATGGCGACCCGGCCGATCCCCTGGCGCATGTGGCCGGCACCTTCATGTTCATGGAGTGGAAGCCGTGAAGCTGCCCCCCTATGCCGATGTTCTGGGGCTGATCGTGGAGCCGGGCGATGCTGGCCCGCCGGTGCTGATGATGCCCTTTGTCAGCGAAGTCACCGGTCGCCCCGGCTTTCTGCACGGCGGGGCGATTGGCGGGTTGCTTGAAATGGCCGCAATCGCATCGCTGCAACACGCGCTGGAGGCGGATGGAGGCGGCAAGATCAAGCCGATCAACGTCACCGTCGATTACATGCGCGGCGGGCGCGACAAGGAAACCCGTGCATTGGGCATCGTCACCCGGCTGGGCACCCGCGTCGCCAATGTCGAGGCACATGCCTGGCAGGATGACCGCGAGCGCCCGATTGCCTCTGCGCGGATGAACTACCTGATCGTGCGGCCGTGAAAGAAATCGCCGCGTTGCTCCACACCGCCCAGGCGGCGCGGGCGGCGGGTGATCTGGCAGCCGCGATCGACCATCAAAGCGTCGCGATTGATATGCTGCGCGCAGGCACCAATCCGCTCGCGCTGGCGCATGCGCTGCGCCACCGCGCCGACATGCTGATCGGTGCGGGCCGCGCGGAAGAGGCGGAGGCCGATTGCGCACAGGCATTGTGGTTTTACGCGCAAGTACCCGATGCCCCGCCGCTGGACATCGCCAATGCGGTGCGCTGCGCCGCGTGCCAGGCGGAGGCGGTGGGCGATGTGCCCGGCGCGCTGGCGCTGTGGCATGATGCACGAACCCGCTATGCCAAGCTTACTGACTTGTTTGAACAAATGACCGGCAGCCCCGCCAACCCCGGCGTTGCCGAAGCCACAATGCGAATCGAAGCCCTGGGCGGGGCCTGAGCGCGCCATGCGCACCCGCCTAAGCGTCTGCGCCCGCAAGGCCCGGTTCGTGTCGCAAGCCGACGCACTGGTGGTGGCGCGCGACGCCGCAGTGCCGCTAAGGGCGTATCGATGCGACCGCTGCGGGCGGCTTCACCTGACGAGCCGCACAAAGGGCAAACGCGTGACGACGCAGAGCCGGGCTGGTGATGGCCGCTAACGGCCAAGTTGCAGTCATTCGGCAGCGCCACTTGCGTCGATTGGCAGCGTAGGCATATCAACTCACATGAGAATGGACGACAGAACGGCAAAGGTTGTGGCGCTAATAATGGCCATGTACCTTGGAGGCTGCCAGAGTGCGCCTCCGATGTCGAAAGCTACGTTCTTGGAGGCGAAAAAGA
>JBBQDD010000164.1:0-5836 GCA_038319335.1 Sphingomonadales bacterium | reverse complement strand
CGTGACGGATCATCGATCTCGCCCAATTGCACTGCGGTTTCGGCAGGCAGCTTGCGGTTCAGCTTGGCATAATTTTCGAACTGATCGACCACTGACCGCATCAGCGCGGCCACATCGCGCGATATCTCCGGCCCGTCACCGTCTTCGCCGGTTGAATCGTCGTCGGCGTCGAGCATGTCGATCTCGGCCGTCAGATGGCCGTCCTGCGCGGACATATGGGTCAATTTCGCGCGGCGCTTGCCCTCCACCAGCACGCGGACCGTGCCGTCAGGCAGCTTCAGCAGCTGGAGCACGACGGCGGTGACGCCGATATCATACAGGTCGTCGCGGTCGGGATCGTCCTCGCTCGGATCGATCTGGGCGACCAGGAAGATTTCCTTGGTGCCCGTCATCGCGGTTTCCAGCGCGGCAACGGACTTGTCGCGGCCGACGAACAGCGGCACGATCATGTTTGGAAAAACGACGATGTCGCGCAGCGGCAATACAGGATAGGTGTTGGTCATGCAGTCTCCGACGACGCCCGATCGGGACGCCAATTGGTTCTTATATGGTGCGCAACCGCGTCGCATCAATCGGCTTGCAGCAGGATTTGCGTTGCTCGCCCTTATCGCCGCCGCACCGCCCAAAAAGGGCGAGCCGCCGCTGACCGAGCAAACGCAGAAATCAGGCGGCGAAATCGATCCAGATCAGGCGAAGCTGCAGTTCGACAATGCAGACCTGGCGATCGAGATTTTCCCTGATCGCGAATCCATCGCCGCCACCGCAACACTGGTGTTCACCGCCAAGTCGCCCGTTGAACGGCTGGTGATCGACCTTGATCGCAACCTGCCCGTCACCGCCATCGATATCGACGGGCGCGCGCTGCCCCCCACCGCCTGGACCAACCCGCTGGGCCAGCTGGTAATCCGCCTGCCGGGCATGGTTGCCGCCGGTCGCCATGTCACCGCGCGCATCCGCTATGCCGGCACGCCGCATGTTGCCGTCCGCGCGCCCTGGGACGACGGCTTTGTCTGGGCCAGAACCAAGGCCGGCAAACCCTGGGTCGCGTCCACGGCGGAAGGCTATGGCTGCGACCTGTTCTGGCCCTGCCTCGATTTTCCCACCGGCGAGCCTGCGCAGATGACGCTCCACATCACCGTGCCCAAGGGGCTGTCTGCCCCGTCAAACGGCGTGTTGCTGGGCACTGACACGCTGCGCGACGGGCGAACCACCTGGAACTGGCGCACCCGGCACCCCAACACTTATGCAATTGCGATCAATGTCGGGCCATATGAACAGGTAACGGGCACCTATAAGAGCCGGTTCGGCAACAGCATCGCGATGAGCTATTGGTATTTGCCCGGCGAGAAGAAGCAGGCCGAAGGGTTGTTTGCTGAATTTGCCCCGACGCTCGATTTCTTCGAAAGCGTGATCGGCCCCTACCCGTTCGGCGACGAAAAGCTGGGCGTGGTGGAAACACCGCATCTGGGCATGGAGCACCAGACCATCAACGCGTATGGCAACGGCTATGCCAAGTCGATCGACGGCTTTGACTGGCTGTTCCAGCACGAGTTCGCCCACGAATGGTTCGGCAATCAGCTGACCGCCGCCAATTGGGACGATTACTGGCTCCATGAGGGGTTCGGCAGCTATATGCAGCCGCTTTACGGCCAGTGGCGGGAGGGGGATGCCCGCTATGCAACGATGATGGATGCCCAGCGCCCGAAGATCGAAAACCGCGCGCCCATCGTCTCCGGCACGATCCGCACTGAGGAGGAGGTGTACGAACAGGCCAAGGGCGGCCCCGCCGGTGATATCTACACCAAGGGCAGCTGGATGCTCCACACCCTGCGCTGGCTGATCGGCGATGCCGCGTTTTTCGAATCAACGCGGCGGCTGGTGTATGGACGGGGCGACCCGAAGCCCGGCAATTTCACTCCGCGTTTCGGGTCCACCGCCGAATTCGAAGCTTTGGTGGGCCAAATCACCGGCAAGGATTATCGCTGGTTTTTCGACGTTTATCTGCGGCAGGCCGCCCTGCCCGAGCTGGTGACCCGGACAGCGGACGGGGTGCTGACGCTCGACTGGAAAATCGCAGGCGGCAAGCCATTCCCGATGCCCGTTGAGGTAAAAATCGGTGATACGCTGGTAACCGTGACAATGCCCGGCGGCCATGGCACTGTTCCCATCCCGAACGGGGCCCATGTCGTCATCGACCCGGCGGCGCGCATACTGCGTCGATCGGACTCGGTGGACGCCTTGCAAGCCTATCGTCGTCAACCCGCAGGATGAAAGCCACCGGCATGATGATGATCAGTGATCCAGTGGGTTTGCCCGGGTTGGCCGCGATGGCGTTCGGCTTTTTCATGTTCATGGCGGCCTTGTTTGGCGCGCGGATGCGGGCCCGATCGGACGCTGACGACACGGGCGGCAAGCGTGACAACCGATCTGTGCTGGGCATTGTGCTGCAGGGTGTCGCGATCGGAATCGTTGCTTTCGGCCCCATCAGGACGATCCTTGATCCGCTGTCGGTGGCGGCGCTCGCAACAGGGGCCATCGTGTTACTGCTGATGCTGTGCGTCGCGGGGCTGTTCCACTGGTCATCGGTTGCGATGGGGCGAAACTGGGCACTGGTCGCCCGGACCCGGGGCGACGCCAGCCTGGTGACGAACGGGCCCTTCGCCTATGTGCGCAACCCGATCTATGTCGCCCTGGCGCTGTTCATGGTCGCGGTGGCGATTGCTTATGGCCACAGCCGGTTGCTGGTGATCGCGCTGCCGCTGTATGCGCTGGCCACCTGGATGCGGGTGGCGCTAGAGGAGAAGGTGTTGCGGGCGCAGTTCGGGACGGAATATGATGCCTATGCCAGCCGGGTGAAGCGGTTCCTGCCGGGCCTCATCTAAAGTCCGGGGTGACGCGGGGCCGCCAAGCCCCTAAGTCGCCAGAATGCCCGCTTCAGCCAAGATCTGTGGACTGTCCACACCCGAAACCATTGATTCCGCGATCGGCAACGGTGTCGGCCATGTCGGTTTCATGTTTTACGCACCCTCCCCGCGCCATCTGGCGTTCGGCCAGGCGGCCGCGCTGGCGGGCCGGGTGCCGGATCATGTCGGGCGGGTGGGCGTGTTCGTCGATCCGGATGATGCGCTGGTCGATACCGCGATCACAGCGGGACGGTTGACGGCGCTGCAGCTCCACAAGGTTACGCCCGAACGCGCCGCCACGCTCCGCGCCCGCACCGGCGTCGACGTCTGGGCGGCGGTCGCCATCCGTGCGCGCATCGATCTGAACGCAGCCCGCGGTTTTGACGGCGCGGCAGACCGGATCCTCTATGACGCCAAAACGCCCGAAGGGGCCGCCTTGCCGGGGGGCATGGGGGTACGGTTCGACTGGGCACTGCTCGATGATTTCCGCCACCCGCTGCCCTGGGCGCTTTCCGGCGGGCTCGATGCGCAAAATGTGGGCGAGGCAATTGCGCGGACGCGCGCGACGCTGGTGGACGTGTCGTCAGGCGTCGAAACCGCCCCCGGCATCAAGAATGTGGACAAGATCGCGATGTTCCTTAAAGCCTGTGCCGCATCATGAATATGCCCCTTTCACCCGCTCCAAACTCGTTTCGCGCCCAGCCTGATGATCGCGGGCATTTCGGTGCATTCGGTGGTCGATATGTCGCCGAAACGCTGATGCCGCTCGTGCTGGAGCTTGAGGCCGAGTATAACCGCGCCAAGGCCGATCCTGCCTTTCATGCGCAGTTTGACGATCTGCTCGAACATTATGTCGGCCGCCCAAGCCCGCTTTATTACGCAGAGCGATTGACCGAGGCGCTGCGCCAAAATGCCGCCGACGGCATGGGCGCGCAAGTGTGGTTCAAGCGCGATGAGCTGAATCACACCGGCGCGCACAAGATCAACAACTGCATCGGCCAGATCCTGCTCGCGATCCGCATGGGCAAGACGCGGATCATTGCGGAGACGGGCGCGGGGCAGCACGGCGTGGCCACTGCCACGGTTTGTGCGCGCTTCGGCCTGCCCTGCGTTATCTATATGGGCGCGCGCGATATTGAGCGGCAGCAGCCCAATGTGTTCCGCATGAAGCTGTTGGGGGCCGAAGTACGCCCCGTCACCAGCGGCGCCGCGACGCTGAAGGACGCGATGAACGAAGGGCTGCGCGACTGGGTCGCGAACGTCCATGACACTTTCTATATCATCGGTACGGCGGCGGGGCCCCACCCCTACCCCGAACTCGTCCGTGATTTTCAGAGCGTGATCGGCAAGGAAGCGCGCGCCCAAATGCTGTCGCGCATCAACCGTCTGCCCGATGTGCTGGTGGCGGCAATCGGCGGCGGATCGAACGCGATCGGGCTGTTTCACCCGTTCCTGGATGATCCATCGGTGAAGATGCTCGGCGTCGAAGCAGCAGGGCATGGGCTGGACAAGGAACACGCGGCTAGCCTGGCCGGCGGCTCCCCAGGCGTGCTCCACGGCAACAAAACCTATCTGCTGCAGGACGACGACGGCCAGATTACCGAGGCACATTCGATTTCAGCGGGGCTGGACTATCCCGGCATTGGGCCCGAACACGCCTGGCTGCGCGACATTGGCCGGGTGGATTACACCAGCGCGACGGATGTGGAGGCGCTGGACGCATTCCAGCTGCTCTGCCGCACCGAGGGCATCATCCCCGCGCTGGAACCGGCGCATGCGATCGCGGCAGTGGCAAAACTCGCGCCGACAATGGGCCGCGACCAGATCATCCTGGCAAACCTGTGCGGGCGCGGCGACAAGGATATCTTCACCGTGGCGGAAGCGCTGGGGACGGCGATATGAGCCGTCGGATCAACGAGTCGAGAAGGCGCCAACAAAGCGGACTAGCGGATCACCGGTCTATCAATTGGGGTTTTCGTCGCTTTTTAGGCATCTGGCTGTTCGCGTTTGTCATCATATTGGTCACCGTCGCTTGGCGCGGTTCGGATGCAATGGGCTGGGCCGGTGTGGCGTTTGTTGTAATTGTTCCGACGCTGGTTGCTACAATTGAGAGTTTTTGGCCGGGGAGAAGCGGATTTTGACCCGCCTTTCCGCCGCCTTCCCTGCCGATCGCGCCGCGCTTGTCACCTTCGTGACCGCAGGTGACGGCCCCACCCCCGCCATCCTTGATTCGCTCGTCGCAGGCGGTGCCGACATCATCGAACTCGGTATGCCGTTTACCGATCCGATGGCGGATGGCCCCGCGATTCAGGCGGCCAACCTGCGCAGTCTCGCGGCGGGCACCACAACCGCCGATATCCTGCAAATCGCCACCGATTTCCGTACCCGCCACCCGAGCGTCCCGCTCGTCCTGATGGGCTATGCGAACCCGATGCTCCGGCGCGGGGCGGGCTGGTTTGCGGATGCCTGCACCAAGGCGGGCGTTGACGGGGTGATCTGTGTCGATCTGCCACCCGAGGAGGACGATGAACTTGGGCCCCAGCTGCGCGCGGCGGGCATTGATTTCATCCGCCTCGCCACCCCCACCACCGACGCCGCTCGGCTGCCTGCCGTGCTGAACGGGGCAAGCGGCTTTCTGTATTACGTGTCGGTCGCCGGGATCACCGGGCTGCAACAGGCAGCTCAAAGCTCCATCGCCGATGCCGTCGCCCGGCTGAAGGCAGCTACCGACATTCCCGTCGCGGTCGGTTTTGGCGTGCGCACCCCCGAACAGGCGCAGGCCATTGCTGAAGTCGCTGACGGCGTTGTCGTTGGCTCTGCCATCGTTGAGATTATTGCCACGCACGGCGCAGATGCGCCCGCGCACGTAACCCGCTATATCCGTTCGCTCGCTAACGCGGTTGGCGCGGCAAGAAAGGTAGTCGCATGACCTG
>JBBQDD010000163.1:0-5858 GCA_038319335.1 Sphingomonadales bacterium | reverse complement strand
ATCGCGCACCAGCGGCAGCGCGCGCGCAATCGCAGCGTGAAACGCATCGACATCGTCGATCACGTGATCCGACGGCATCACCAGCAGCGGCGCATCCCCCGATCCGGCGGCAATCGCGGCCAGCGCGATGGCAGGTGCCGTGTTGCGACCGATTGTTTCCAGGATGACGGCCTGGGGCGCGATGCCGATCGCTTCCAGCTGTGCCGCCACAAGATCGCCGTACAGCCCGTTTGCAACGACGATCGGCAGCGCGAACCGATCGCCATCCGGCGCGCGTAGTGCGGTCAGCTGAAACATCGTGTGATCCGCCGTCAGCGGTAGCATCTGTTTGGGCATTTCGGGACGCGACATTGGCCATAACCGGGTTCCTGCCCCGCCTGACAAGATGACGGGGACAATGCGTGATTGATCAGACATCTGTTTTTCCCATGACGTGCGCGATAGCCCAACCCTTGATCGAGTCAATCGGACCACCGGTTCCATAACGGACCAACGGCAAAAGCGCTGCATGACGGCCACGGCGCTAAGAAAAAATTGGGCGGCCGGTGCGACGGCGTGTCGGAATTGTTTACACTTTGGCGGCTAGAACAGCGGCGTCATGATCAAATTGTTCAAGCATTATGTTCCCAACGCGGTGCTGCTGCTCGCGATTCTGGACATCATCCTGCTCTTTGTGGCGGGTGAGCTCGGCTGGATGTTCCGCATGGGGCAGCTGCACCGCGGGGTCGAACCCATTGTCACGCGCCTGCCGCAGCTGATCTGCTTCACCGCAACGCTCGAAATCGCGATGATGACGGTGGGCGTTTACGGGCCGGATGCCCTGCAATCGCTTCGCTATGCAACCGCACGGCTGATTGTTGCGGTGTCGTTGGGGGTGATCCTGCAAAGCGCGATTTTCTATCTGGTGCCCGCACTGGATTTCTGGCGATCGAACCTGCTCTACGGCATGGCCCTGGCGGTCATCGGCCTGATACTGCTGCGCATTTTGTTGGGCAAGACATTGGGCAGCCAGGCGTTCAAGCGCCGCATCGTCGTGCTGGGGGCGGGGCTGCGCGCGCAACGGCTGAAGACGATGGCCCAGACGCCGGGCGCGGCCTTTGTCGTTGTCGGTTATGTATCGATGAGCGAAGCGAACCGCGTTATCCCCGAGGCGATTGCGCGCGATGCCATCTATAATCTGGCCGATCATGTCGTGCTGCTCAACGCCAGCGAAGTCGTGCTCGCACTGGAGGAACGGCGCAACGCGCTGCCGCTGAAGGATCTGCTGCGCATCAAGACGACCGGCGTGCACGTGAACGAAATATCGACCTTTCTGGAACGCGAAACCGGACGGGTCGATCTCGACAGCGTCAATCCCAGCTGGCTGATCTTTTACGACGGGTTTTCATCCGGGCGTATGCTGTCCGGGGTGTTCAAGCGGCTGTTCGATATTGCCGCCAGCCTGATCCTGATCGTACTCACCGTGCCGCTGGTTCTCGTGACGGCGATCGCCATCAAGCTGGAGAGCAAGGGGCCAGTGCTGTACCGCCAGCGTCGCGTCGGGCTATATAATGTCGGTTTCGACATCGTGAAGCTGCGATCAATGCGGGTCGATGCGGAGGTGAACGGTAAGGCCGTGTGGGCGGAAAAGGACGATCCGCGCATTACGCGGGTCGGCCGCATCATCCGCAAGCTGCGGATCGATGAACTGCCCCAGGCCTGGGCGGTGCTGAAGGGCGAGCTGAGCTTTGTCGGCCCCCGGCCCGAACGCCCGCACTTCGTGGACGATCTGGAACAGCAGCTGCCCTATTATGCCGAACGTCACACGGTAAAGCCCGGCATCACTGGGTGGGCGCAGATCAACTATCCATACGGCGCATCGATTGAGGATAGCCGGCAGAAGCTGGAATATGATCTGTATTACGCGAAGAATTATTCGCCGTTTCTCGATCTGCTGATCCTGTTGCAGACGATCCGGGTGGTGCTGTGGCCCGAAGGTGCACGCTGACGTGATGATCACGACGCTGGTCCTGTGGGCGCATGCCCTGGCGGCATTGGTGTTTGGCGTGCTGGCGTTGTCGCAGGTGCGCCGCGCCGGGGCCGCGTTGCCGCGCATGGCTTTCCTGGCGGCGCTTGCAGCTACGGTTGTCTGGGCGCTGGCGATTGCCGGCATTGGCGCTGGAGATCCCATCAGCTGGATTGCAGAGGCGGCGCGCAATATCGCCTGGCTGGTGTTCATGGCCGCGCTGGTGCGCCGGGGCCGGGATGCACCATCGGCACGCCCCATTGCGATCATTTATGCGATCCTGTCGGTCATGGTGGTGTTAGGGGCGGGCCTGTCGGTCATTGCGGCGGCTCTTGCAGCACCCGCTTCGGCAGCAACCGCTGGTGATCCGGCGATCGGGCAAGTCGCGCTGATCATGCGGATGCTGGTGGCGGTTACCGCGCTCGTGCTGGTTGATCACCTCTACAAGGCAGTGGCCCCGGCGGCGCGCGACGGCATCCGTCTGGCGGTGGTGGCGCTGGCGCTGATGTGGGGGCTTGATCTTGGCCTGTACGCGATCGCCTATGTCGATGACGGGCAGTCACCGGTACTAACGTTGGTGCGCGGCATCGCGATGGTGCTGGTCGCCCCGCTGTTCGCGCTGGCGGCGCACCGCAACGGCGACTGGACGCTGCAATTGTCGCGCACGATTGCCTATCAGTCGATCTCGCTTGGCGGGTTCGTGCTATACGTGACGGTGATGGGACTGGCGACAAGCGCGCTGGGCAGCGTTGGCGGCGATCATGGGCGCTTGCTGCAAACCGCCTTTGTGGTGGGATCGACCACCGCACTGGTGACGATCGTATCGACCCCATGGCTGCGCGCCTGGATTAAGGTGAAGCTCGCCAAGCATTTTTTCACCCACCGGTATGCTTACCGCGCGGAATGGCTGCGCTTCACCGATACGCTAGGCAAACCCGGTGACGGTGCCGCGCCGCTGGACGAACGCATCGTCAAGGCCGTTGCCGACCTGACGGATTCGCCCGCCGGGTTGTTGCTGGTGCCGGACGGCGCGGCGCTGGGGCAGGGGGCGGTGTGGAATTGGGAAATGGCGGCAGCGCCGCTGCAAAGCGGTGAGGCAGGGCTGGCGCGCTACCTGGAATCTACTGGCAGGATCATCGAACTGGACGGCGTGCGCGCCGACACCGCTGATCAGGCTGAAATCAACATCGTGCCGGTATGGATGCTCGATCGTGCCGATGCCTGGGTGCTGGTGCCACTGGTGCATTTTGGCAAGCTGACCGGGGCGATCCTGCTCGCCCGCCCGCCGATTGATCGGCGGCCCGACTGGGAGGATCTCGATCTGTTGCGCATCGCGGGTCGGCAGGTGGCGAGTTATCTAGCAGAGGCGCGCGCGCATGAGGCGCTGTCGGATGCGCAGCGCTTTGACGAATTCAACCGGCGATTTGCCTTCATTATGCACGATATCAAGAACCTGGTGAGCCAGCTGAGCCTGGTCGCGCGCAATGCCGAACGCCATGCCGACAACCCTGAATTCCGCGCCGATATGGTCGCCACATTGCAGGATTCGGCTGCGCGGATGAACGATTTGCTCGCGCGCTTGTCGCAGCATCACACGGGCCGGGCCGACACGGTGGGGCCAGTCGAGATCGTGCCGCTGATTGAGCGCGTGATTGCCCTGCGCCGCACCCAGCGCCCCATCGCGACTGCTGGCCTGCGTGATGCGATCGCGCTGGCTGATCCGGCGCGGGTCGAGCAGGTGCTTGGCCATCTGCTCCAGAATGCGATCGATGCGAGCCCGGCTGACGACCCCATCACCGTCATGGTTGGGCGCGCCGACAACGCCATCACAGTCGATGTCGTCGATCACGGCGCGGGGATGAGCCCTGCATTTATCCGCGAGAAATTGTTCAAGCCCTTCGTTTCGTCCAAGTCGGGCGGTTTTGGGTTGGGCGCGTTTGAGGCGCGGCAACTTGCCGAGGCGATGGGCGGCCGGGTCGAAGCCTTCAGCCGCGAGGGGGAGGGCAGCCGCTTTCGCGTCACGCTGCCCGCTGCCGTCACCAGCCAGTCGCGGATCGGGCAGGCGGCATGAACGCACCTTCCAAAATCGAGGCAAAATTGCTGCCCAAGCTGCTGATTATCGAGGATGACCCTGGGCTGCAGCGCCAGTTGCGCTGGGCCTATGATGGATATGAGGTGTTCGTGGCGAGCGACCGTGCGGAGGCGATTGCGGTGCTGCGCGCGGAAATGCCCGATGTCGTGACGCTTGATCTGGGCCTGCCGCCCGATCCTGATGGCGTGACGGAAGGCTTTGCCACGCTGGATGCGATCCTGTCGCTGAAGCCTGATACCAAAGTCGTCGTCGCATCCGGCCACGGCGCGCGCGAAAGTGCGCTGCGTGCGATCGAACATGGTGCGTGGGACTTTTATCAAAAGCCGATCGATATTGATCAGCTGGGGTTGATCGTGTCGCGTGCCTTCCATGTCCATGCGCTGGAGGCGGAGAATCGGCGGCTTGCTGAAGGCGTTGCAGGCACAGCCGCGCTGGGCGGGCTGATCACGGCAGCGCCCGAGATGCTGAAGGTGACCCGCACGATTGAGCGGATCGCACCAGCGGATGTTTCCGTCATGCTGCTCGGCGCGAGCGGCACGGGCAAGGAATTGCTGGCGCGCGGGCTGCATGAAGCAAGCGGGCGGCGCAAGGGCGCGTTCATCGCGATCAACTGCGCGGCGATCCCCGAAACGCTGCTTGAAAGCGAATTGTTCGGGCATGAAAAAGGCGCGTTTACAGGCGCTGTCAAGACCACCGAGGGCAAGATCGAGCAGGCACAGGGGGGCACGCTGTTCCTTGACGAGGTTGGCGATATCCCGTTGCCGTTGCAGGTCAAGCTGCTGCGTTTCTTGCAGGAACGCGTGATTGAGCGGATTGGAGGGCGCAAGCAGATTGCGGTCGATACGCGGATCGTGTGCGCCACCCATCAGGATGTCGATGCGATGATTGCCGATGGGCGGTTTCGTGATGATCTATACTATCGGCTGGCTGAAATCGTCGTGCGCATCCCATCGCTAGCGGAGCGTACCGGCGATGCTGGGCTGTTAGCGCGCCATTTTTTGAAGAAATATGCCAAGACGATGAACAGCAGTGTCACCAGCCTGGCCCCGGATGCGCGGGCGGCGATCGACGCATGGGGCTGGCCGGGCAATGTCCGCGAGCTGGAAAACCGCATGAAACGCGCGGTGATCATGGCCGAGGGCAAGGCGATTACCGCCGCCGATCTCGATCTGGCAGATGATGCAGAGCCCGAACCGCTGAATTTGAAATCAGTCCGCGAAACCGCTGACCGTGCGGCGATCCGCCATGCATTGGCGCGGGCAGAGGGCAATATCTCGAACACTGCCAAGCTGCTCGGCGTCAGCCGCCCGACGCTGTATGATTTGCTCAAATCCTATGATCTCCATGTTTGAAAAACGCCGGCGGGCAATCGCGTCGATTGGACTGACAGCATCGCTGCTCGCGCTGGCAGGCCTCACCAGCCCCGCCCATGCCGACGGCGCCACCGCACGGCAGGAACTGGCGCAAAGCCTTGGGCTGCTGAAACAGAATCAGGCGACCGCGGCGCGTAGCCATGCGTTGAAGGCGGTCAATGCCGATCCGGGCTGGGGCCTTGCCCATGCCGTGCTCGCGCGCACCTATCTCGCGCTCGGCGAAGGTGCGGCAGCGGAGGGCGAGCTTCGCCGCGCGCGTGATGCCGGGTTCGACATGGCGCGCGCGCATCAGCTTTATGCGCATGCGTGGCTGCTTCAGGGCGATGCGAAACGCGCGCTCGCTGAGGTTGATCGTGCCCAGCCACGCTACCGGATTTATGCCCTTAGG
>JBBQDD010000162.1:0-5859 GCA_038319335.1 Sphingomonadales bacterium | reverse complement strand
CGAGCCGATACGCGCCATCGGCAAAGCTGATGTCGCAGTGGCGCGACGAGATGAGCGAATTGCTGTCAGGCAATGTCCAGTCAGCGGTTGGCGATCGGCCGATAACCGCCGTGCCGCCGTCCATCTCGAACGGCGTCGGCGCCCCGCCACTGGGGGGATCGGTGCAATATGCGGTCAGGATCAGCCGGGGCACGCCGCTCATCGCCGTATTGCTCGCGCCGTCAATGTGCCGATGGAACCCCCCACCTCATTGAAAAACCGGCATTTCTGGTTGGCGTCAAACCGGCTATGTGCGGTAGCAACGGCAAGTCGGTGCGTTGGCCCGGCAGCGCCTGGGTGCAGCGACGCATGGTTGGCGTGCAGACCATTTTGGCTAAGCGATTGAATATCTTCGGTTTGAATAAGCAATACCGGGCGGTTGCTGGTGGAAATAACGGCCAGTAACTGATCGCGGCCTGGCCCGCGGTCCCTATGTTCGCTGTTCCCCTGCATGCTAATCTTTTGCACCGAGGTGCCGATGTCGCGCAATGTCCAAATTTCGGACACTGCCACGTTGCAGAATCGATAAGAAACCGCTAACAGCGCCGCAGTTCACAGAATTGTTAGCGTACCACACTTGGGGAGATGATGATGCGCGGCCTACTCTTTATCCCGGCAATTCTGTTGGTTACTGTGCCCGCAACGGCGCAGACCGCCCCCAAGCCGACTCAGTCCGCGGACGAAATCGTCTGCAAGCTGTTCAACGAATGCGGCACAAAAACCTATTCGGCCGATCAAAAATTCGAAAAGGCCAAGACGGAACAGGATTTCACCTTTGTTCCGCGCGGTTCAAAATCGGCTTCGCGCCCTACCGCCATGGCCCGTGCCACGGCAACCACGCCGAAAACCGGTTATGTGAACGAAACGGCGCGCAATCGCCCGATGTCGGCTGGCACCGCCCGCTACACCGCGCCTGCAGCAGCTGCGGCGTCGCAGGGTGCGGCATCGCCATTCGAATTGCGCGTCAATTTCCGTCTCGGTTCAGCGACGCTGACGCCGGAGGGTCGGGTTCAGGCGCAGGAATTTGCCAAGGCGCTCATGCTGCCCGCCGTCAGCGGTCGTCGCGTGCGGATTGAGGGGCACACCGATGCGATTGGTTCGCGCGCTGAAAACCTCACGCTCTCGCGCAACCGGGCCGATGCCGTGGCCGGGTTTCTGGTCGCGCAGGGCGTCGCCCAGGATCGGCTTGAAACCGCAGGCTTTGGTTTCGACCGGCCGCTGAACAGCCAGGCCCCAGCATCACCGGTCAACCGGCGCGTCGAGATTGTGGTCGTCAAGTAACAACCGCCTGTAACCATGGCGGCGGTTCGGCAAAGGCCGGGCCGCCGCGATCGTTAAGCTGGTTCGTCCCTTGTTCGTCATTGCGAACGCAGTGAAGCAATCCAACCGGGCCGCGCGCGCTCATGCCTAGATCTCTTCGCTGCGCGCCTAGTGACGGGCGTGCCGATTTATTCTGAGCTCCTCTCGGCTGTCATATTGCCGGTGAAGCCGCTGTTTGGCATCCCGTAGTGCCACGCGGCCAGGCACCGCCGGATTTTGCCAGAGATCGACCGGCCGTCAGCGCATATCGGGCGAATCGGCGGTCACTCGCCGTGCCGGAAACGGCCGGTGGGAGACGGCCGTCACACCCTCGATAAGGCGGACAAAGCGCGGCAGATCGCCAAAGGTCAGCCGGTATGTCGGCTCCAGCGCGTCATAGCCCTTGATCTCGACGTCGATCATCGGCGGCAATAGTTCGGGCGCAGGCGCCGGGAACAGATATTTCATCGTGTTCTGCCCGATCAGCACGTCGAAACCGACTTGTTTTGTGGCGCTTTCCAGCCGGAATGTCTTGTTCACGGTATCGCCCAGCGCCGTGAAATCAGCCACCGATGCGCTGCCCATATTCCCCAGCGCCGCATAACCGCTGTTGATCGCCGCCCCGAACATGACTGGCTTGCTGACGCCGAATTCAGCCTGAAGCCCCTCGAACATGATCACCAGTTCGCCCAGCACATCGATGATGCCGGCCAGTTCGGCGATGTCGATTTGCGATACCGGATGCTGCCACACGGCCATCACCGCGTCGCCAATGTATTTCTGCGACCAGCACCGGTGTTCGTTCAGCAGATTGCCCGCGAAGCGAAAGATGTGGCTCACCATTTCGGAGATACGCTGCTCGCCAAGCTCACGCGACAGTCGTGTATAGTCGCGAATATCGATCACAAGGACGGTTATCAGCATGTTCGCCAGGAACATCTGCGTTTTGGCATGGGCGTTTTCGCTGGGTGCTGCCGCGGCTTGGCCTGCGCGCACCTGTTCGAACCGCAATTCATGCGTGCCGATGCCAATGCAATCGCCATCGTGCAGCACCATTGCGCTGGCGACAGGCCGGCCGTTGACGGTTGTGCCATTGCGGCTACCGAGATCGGAGACGTAGCAATGCCCGTCGGCGTCGCTTCGCACAATCGCGTGTTCGCGCGATGCCAGGATGTCGTTGATCCGGATTGTGCTCTGCTCACTGCGGCCGATTCGGCAAATCGATTGCGCCTTCAAGACGAAGCGAATTTCCCCATCGATCGACGGGGCGACAAGTATTGATTCGACGCTGTTCATGAAGACCGAAGCCGCCCCCCTTCGGCAACCACGCGCAACCACCCCCGGCGGTGTTAGCGCCGATTACACTTGCCCTTTAGCATGAAACGCCAGTCGGGCGGAGTTAATTTTCTACAAACCGAAGAGCGGCTCAACAACCGGGGCCGCGGCTCCAAGTAGCGCACTGCTGCGCTGATGAACTATGGCTTTCAAGTCATTGTGATATTTGGATCACGTGCCCATCACGCGGAATAGTTGAGGCGCAGTGCTGGCAGCGATCTGTTGGGGAGGGGGGCAGCCATGCGCGGCCAGCGACACGCAATTGGCGCGGTGGTTGCGGACACGGGGGCTGGACTGCTGAATCGACTCATGCCGCGGCGCCGCCAGTAAAGCCTTATTTTACAGCCTCGATTCGCAGGGATGCCACAGGCTGGAGCAAGTGCTGGATGGGTACGGCTCCGGAACGATTATGGTAAATTTAATAAGCGGTTATAGTTAAGATAGTTACTGCAAGTGGCTCCCAAATCCCGGCCCGCTGTGGATGGAAGAATCACCTAACCAATTGACTCGGTGTTTGAACGGCGCGTAACTGGCCACGGGATCGGGGGCGCGTCTCTTGATAACGTGTTGCGTAGCTAACGTCAGCCGTTGTTCAATTGGGGGGGGATTATGGCTGGAACTCAGGCGTTTAGTCGCGGGTTCGGCTGTGCGATTGCGGCATTGGCCGTGGGAATTCACAGTCCGTCGATCGCCCAGCAGGCTCCCGTCCAGCAACAACTTCCCAGTCGGCCCCAGCTTGAGCCGCCACCACCGCCACCGGTAGAACCATCGCGGGTTTCGGTTAACGGCGATACGGCGATTCCTGCCACTGATTGCCCCTTATCGGCCTATGATGTCGATATCACGGTGCAGCAGATTGCCTTTACCGCACCGGATGGCAGCGCGCTGCCGGCCGAAGTTGTTCAGACGCTCGCAGGCGTTTCGACCGATCTGCCGCAGGGCCCGCAAAAAATTGCCCTGGTGTGTGCGCTGCGGGACCGGGCGACGCTGGCGTTGCGGACCGCCGGCTACATCGCCTCCGTCCAGATTCCGCCGCAGCGGATTGAGACGGGCACGCTGACGCTGCAGGTGGTGACCGCGCATATCGTCGAAGTGCGCGTGCGCGGGGACGCAGGGCCGTTTCGCGGGACGCTGGCGCGCCGCATTGAGCAGTTGCAGGCGCTCAACCCGCTGAACGCGCGCGATGCCGAACGGATATTGTTGCTGGCGGACGATGTGCCCGGGTTCGATGTCCAGCTGACGCTGCGCCCGGCGGGGACTGAGCCTGGCGCGGTGATCGGCGAGTTGAACGTGAGCGTGCTGCGTGCGCGCGTGCTGGCAAATGCGCAGAATTATGGATCTCGGCAGCTGGGTCGCGAGACGCTGTATGGCCGTATCGAGTATTACGGGCTGACCGGCGCATCGGACATGACCTATGTCGGCGGGCAGGTGACGGCCGACTTCCGGGAACAACAGGTCGTCCAGATCGGCCATCAGACGGGCATCGGCTCCAGCGGCCTGCGCTTTTCGATCGGCGGCACCTACGCATGGTCGCGCCCGTCCATCGGCACGCTGGACCTGCGCTCGCAATCACTGCTCACCCAGGCCGAGCTGACGATGCCGCTGATCCGCAGCATTCGCGACACCGTGCTGGTGGGCGGCGGCTTTGAATTCGATGAGCAGCGCACGCGCATTTTTGGCGCCGGTGCCAGCAACCCGCTGAACCGCGATCGTACCCGGGTGCTGTACGGGCGGATTACGGGCACGCACCGGTCGCTTGACCTGGCGGGGCTGGAGCGGATCTCGCTTTCCGGCACGGTCGATGTCCGCAAGGGGCTTGATATCTTTGCGACAACGCGGCCGCGCTCATTCGTCGACGGCTATACCCCGTCGCGGTTTGAGGGCGATGCGCGCGCCTGGGTGATCCGGGGTGCGGGCAGTGCGACCGCGCGGGTGGGGCGCATCTTGACCGCCGACATCCGCGCGCAGGCGCAATGGGCAGACCGGCCGCTGCTCAACCTCGACGAATTTTCGATCGGCAACCTGACGATCGGGCGCGGATATGATCCCGGTGCCAACAGCGGTGATCGTGCCGTCGCGGCCAGCGGCGAAGTGCGCGCCCGGGTGATCGAAAAGTCCAGGATCGGGCTGGAGCTGTTCGGTTTTTACGACAGCGTCTGGCTTTACAATCTGGATTCCGGGGCGATCGAAAATAATCGCCGCCTGGGATCATGGGGGCTTGGGTTCCGCGCCATCCTGCCGCGGATAGCCCAGCTTGAGGCAACCTATGCCCGTCCCACGGAACGGGCGCTGTTGCTGCCCGGCGCAACGATCGCGCCGGCTCGGTTCTTGTTGTCGCTTACCATGCAGTACGCGCCTCGGCGCTAGTTACCGCGCGCATTTTACGGGGAAAATCCCATGGCTTCGTTTCGTCACCGCTCGTTTCACCGCCATCTGATTGCCACGACCGCGTTGGTGGGCGTTTCGATGTTCGCGCCTTCTGCTGCTCAGGCCCAGGCGCTGCCCGATACCGCCAATGTCAGTATCCAGACGGGCGGCGCGACAGCTGGCGGCGAGGCGCCGATGTTCGACACGCCGAATGCCAACACGCTGACGGTGAACCTTCGCAATAACCAGACGATCATCAACTATCTGAATACGGGCACGGGGTTCAATGTTGCCAGCGGCAACACGGTCAACTTCCGGGACGATCGCGCCAACACGACCGTGACGCTGACCGGCGGCACTGACAATATTGCGGTGCTGAATCGAGACCTGTCGGGGACGCCATCCACGATCGCGGGGCTGATCTCGTCCGATGCCAACGTGTCGGTGTATCTGGTCAATTCGAACGGCATCCTGTTCGGCGCGGGTTCCGTCATCAACACCGGGTCATTCGTTGCATCGACGCTGAACCTTTCGGATGCCAGCTTCCTCAGCGGTTCCGCGACGCTGCAGTTCACGGGCACCAGCACCAACGCGATTTCGATCACCGGCGGTGCCAGTTTCACGACAACCGGCACGGGAACAGGCACGGGCATCCGCACCGGCGACCTCGTATTCCTAGGCGCCCAAATCACCAGTGGTGCCGGATCGACCTTCACCGCGAGCGGTGATCTGGCCTTTGTGGCGGCTGAGGATATCCAGGTTACGTCTGCGGTTGGCAGCCCGATTTCGTTCGTCATCGCCAGCGGCAGCGCCGTTTCT
>JBBQDD010000161.1:0-5881 GCA_038319335.1 Sphingomonadales bacterium | reverse complement strand
GGCGGCGGGGGAGGGTTGTCGCAGTTATGTGTCAGACCCCGCCAACCCCGTGCCGTTTCGCCCGCGCCCGATTTCCCCCACTTATCCCCGCCCGGAATGGACATGGTGGGAGGCGGAAGACCAGCGCTTTGTCGATCACCGGCCCGACGTGCTGAGCTATACCAGCGCGCCGCTGGAGGCGGACCTGACGGTGACGGGCGCGTATATGGCCGAACTGATGGCATCGACCACCGGCACCGACAGCGATTTCGTGGTGAAGCTGATCGACGTGCTGCCGCAGGATTATGAGAAGTTCGACGGGGCAAAGCCGCTGGGCGCCTATCCGCAGCAGCTGAATGGGTACCAATTGCCGATCGCGATGGAAGTGCGGCGCGGGCGGTTTTTAAAGAGCGATACGGTGCCCGAAGCACTGGTGCCGGGGCAGGTGACGGCGTGGGATGTGCCGCTTCGCGATCACGACCACGTCTTCAAAAAGGGCCACCGCATCATGGTGCAGGTGCAGTCCAGCTGGTTCCCGGTCATCGACCGCAACCCGCAAAAATTCGTCCCCAACATTGCGCGGGCAAAGCCGGAGGACTTCGTGAAAGCGGAACAACGTGTGTGCCCGGGATCGAAACTGGTCCTGCCAGTAGTCAAATAAGCTCTGGGAGCCCCGACTCGATTTGTCTTAGACAGATGGGACGGGGCTGAAATCGCTTCCCAGGCCCCTCCCCTTCAGGGGAGGGGTGAAGTCGTGAGTAAAACCCCTCAACTCTTCAGCCGATACCCCGTCCGGAAAATCCACGCGATCGCCCCCAGCGTTGCCGCCAGAAACACAGCGATTGCCAGCAGGCTCCACCCGATATCCACGTCGCCGCGCCCGAAGAACGTCCAGCGAAAGCCGCTGATCAGGTACACGATCGGGTTGAAGAGGGTAACCGCCTGCCACGCGGGTGGCAGCATCTTGATCGAATAAAATGTGCCGCCCAGAAACGTTAGCGGGGTCATGACGAGCAGCGGCACAATCTGCAATTGTTCGAAACTCTTCGCCCAGATGCCCAGCACAAACCCGAACAGACAGAAAGTGATCGCCGTCAACAGCATGAAGCCGATCATCGCGATCGGGTGCGCAATCGGCAGCGCGACGAACAGGTGCGCCGTCGCCAAAATCACAAGCCCCAGGATCATCGATTTGGTCGCCGCCGCGCCTACATAAGCGATCACGGTTTCCAGCGGCGAGATGGGCGCAGTGAGCAATTCGTAGATCGTGCCGGACCATTTGGGCATGTAGATGCCGAAACTGGCATTGCCCATCCCCTCCGTCAGCATCGACAGCATGATGAGGCCCGGCACGATGAACGCGCCATATGGCACGCCGTCCACAGTGGTGATGCGGGAGCCGATCGCCGATCCGAACACGATGAAATATAGCGAGGTCGTGATCACCGGGGTGATCAGGCTGGTCGCGATCGTGCGGCCGAACCGGGCGATTTCGAACTGATAGATGGCGGCGATGCCGTGCCAGTTGAACCCGGTCATGCCGCCGCCTCCACGGGTGTGGCGGACTGCTGCACCAGCCCGACGAAAATATCCTCCAGCGAGCTTTGCGCGGTGTTCAAATCCTTGAAGCCGATGCCCAGATCGCCCAGCGCACGCAGCAGCGAGGGGATGCCGGTGCGCTCGGCATGCGCTTCGAACACATATTCCAGCTCATGCCCGTCCGCCTTCAGCACCGGTTGCCATTCGGCGAGTTCGGGCGGCACGGTGGCCAGCGGCTCCGATAGGTTGATCGTCAATGTTTTCTTGCCCAGCTTTTGCATCAGCGTCGCCTTGTCCTCCACCAGGATCAGCTTGCCCTTCAGGATCACGCCCACCCGGTCGGCCATTTCCTCTGCTTCTTCCAGATAATGGGTCGTCAGGATGATCGTCGTGCCCCGGTCGCGAAGCCCGCGCACCAGCTTCCACATGTCACGCCGCAGCTCGACATCGACGCCGGCGGTCGGCTCATCCAGGAACAAGATGTCGGGTTCGTGGCTCAACGCCTTGGCGATCAGCACCCGGCGCTTCATCCCGCCAGACAATTCCATGATCTTGGCACCGCGCTTGTCCCATAACGACAGGTCGCGCAGGATCTGCTCGATCACGCCCGGGTTGGCCGGCCGGCCGAATAGCCCCCGGCTGAGCTTCACCGTCGCCAACACCGTCTCGAACGCGTCGGTGGAAAGCTCCTGCGGCACCAGCCCGATGCGGAAACGCGCCGCGCGGTAATCGCGCTGGATGTCGTGGCCCGCCACGGTCACGCTGCCGCTGCTGGGCGTCACCAGCCCGCAGATGATGCTGATCAGCGTCGTCTTGCCCGCGCCATTGGGCCCCAGCAGCGCGAAAATCTCTCCCCGGTTGATCGCCAGATCGACATGGTCGAGCGCGGTCAGCCCCGATGCATAGGTTTTGGTGAGGCCGTTGACGGCCAGGATCGGTTCCATGATTGCGCCTCTAAACCGGTAACTGGATTATATGACTCCCGGAATCCGTTTGCCCTGAGCTTGTCGAAGGGCTGCTTTTCTTCTCGACGGCGGAAAAGAAAAGGCAGGGCTTCGACAGGCTCAGCCCGAACGGGGGAGGGGGGTGAGAAAACGGGCTGTGACGTTGCGCGCTTACCCCCAGTTAAGGTCGCCACCGCCCAACTGCAATCGCGCCGCCATGCGAAGTTCAGCTTTTCGCGCGGACCTTGGCAATTTGCGCGCGCAGTTCCTCGATCGGCAGGGCGGCAGATACCACATGGTTGCCGATCACCCATGAAGGCGTGCCTGTCATCCCCAGTTTTTGCGCAACGCTCAGGTTGCGCTGGATTTCGGCCTCGATGCGCGGATTTGCACCGGCTGATTGCGCGGTGGCGGCGTCAATGCCCGAAGCGGCCAGCGCGGCGTTGATCGACTGATCGGAAATGCGGCCGCCCGCATACAGCGCTTCATGAAACTGCTGGAAGCGGCCACGTTCCGCCGCGACCAGGCTCAGCCGGGCAGCGGTGCGGCTTTCTTCGGACAGGATGGGCAACTCGCGGAAGATGACGCGCAGATTAGGGTCCGTCGCGACCAGCTTGGCAATCACCGGCAGGCTCGATCGGCAGAACCCGCAATTATAATCGAAATATTCGACGATCGTCACATCGCCCTTGGGGTTGCCGATCCAGGCATTGCCATAGGGCGTCATGATCGCGGCACGATTGGCGGCGACCGCCTGGCCGGTTTCGCGATCGCGCATCAGCCCCATGGCTTCGGGGATGATTTCGGGGTGCGCCAGCACATAATCATGCACCACCCGCTCAATGACGGCGCGCTGCGGGGCGGTGCCGGTATTGCCGCTCAACTGGTTCACGCCAGCCACGGCCCCTGCGCCCACCAGCGCCGATCCGCCTGCAATGGCGAGCAGCATCAGGCGGTTTCCCGCAATCTTTTCCATCATTATCGCCGCTTCCCCCCGCGAGTATCATCAAGCGCATTCTGTGATGCGACGGCGATATCCTGCGCGCGTATCCAGTCCGCCGTATTCTGCGGCAATGCGCCCATCGCCGCCCGTGCGCTGAAAGCGGCGGTGCGCGAATCGCCTGACAGGCTGGCACGCTCTGCCGTGGCGAGCATCGCCCGCGCCTTGTCACCGCGCAGTTCATACACGGTGCCCAGCTGAAACCAGGCGAATGGATTTTCCACATCGCGCGACACCGCCTGACGCAGCACTTTTTCCGCTTCCGCGTAATTGGCGGGGTCTTCGGTCGCGATCAGCGCATGGCCGAAAATGGTGGCAATCAGCGGCTGATAATTGGTCGCCTGCGTCGCCTCCCGCAATGGGGCCAGCGCTTCGAACGGCTTGCCTGATTCCAGCAGAATCTGGCCCTTTACCTCCAGGAAATAGGGATCGTGCGGCGCCACCGCGATCAGCGCATCGGTTTCCGCATTGGCTTTTTCGGGGTAGCCCGCCTTGTGATAGGCATAGGCGCGGGCATAATGCGCATAGATGCTTTGATCCTCCACCGGGAATGCGTTCAGCGTGCGGGGCGGATCGTTCACGAACCCCGTCAGCTTGGCGCGAACCCGCCTGAAGCGCACCTCCATCGCGGTGTTCAGCGGCGCGTTCCACGCGGGCGATTGCTCCAGCGTATGGGTCAGCGTCGCAACGCGCTCGCCGCTCAGCGGGTGGCTCTGCGCATAAGGATCGATGTTGGTATAGCCTGATCGGAATTCCAGGCTCTGCAACTTCTTGAAGAATTGCAGGAAACCCTTGCCCGATATGCCGGCGTCCTGAAGGAATTTGGCGGCGGTGGCGTCTGCGGTGGCTTCCTGCACCCGGGTGAACGCCAGGAACTTGCTTTGCGCAACCTGCTGGCCCGCCGCGATGATGCCCGCGCCACCCTCCGCTGATCCCGCCGCAATCGCCGCCACGCCCAGCAACAGGCTGACCAGCATGATGCCCAGCGCCGGGCGCACGCCCTCTGATTGCAGAACGACATGGCCGTCAGCGATATGGCCCAGCTCATGCGCGATAACGCCTTGCACCTGGTTGGCATTGTCAGCCGCGTTCACCAGCCCGGAATGGACGTAAACCGTCTGCCCGCCCACCACAAAGGCGTTGATCGAATCGTCGTTGATCAGGATGACGCGCACGTCGCGCGGGGACAGCCCGGCGGCAACGATCAGCGGCTTTGACATATCGGCGAACATCGCCTCGGTCTCGGCATCGCGCAGGATCGATTGGGCGCGCACCGGCTGCGCCAGCACAAGCAATGATAACGCAAACGCGGCAACGAATTTCTTCATGGCGCTGATATCGGCCAATTGTGCCGATTATTCAACGGACCAGAACGGCCACCGGCCCGCACCGCCAGATAAAACTGTCGGTACGGGCCAGCATGACGTTGAACGGAGGCGATAGCGCGACCGCGAGGATGAGCCAGACGAGGCGATCAGGCCCCGAAAGTGCGCTGCCACCAACCGCGACGAGCAGGGCCGCCTTCAGTCGGTTCCGCATCGCCGGGAGCTGCGGGTTCCGCCTCTGCCTTTGGTGCGGCAGCTGGCTTGGCGGGCGCTGGCGTGGGCGCGTCGCTAACCGGCGCGTCCGTTACCATCTCGTCCGTTGCCGTCTCATCCGCTGCCGCTTCGTCCTTTACCTTGGCCTTGCCTTTTGCCGCACCCTTTGCCGCCCCCTTTGCCGCAGGGCGACGCTTGGGCTTGGCGGGCGCTTCGTCCGCAACCGGCGCTGCATCAGCTTCGGGGGCTGTTTCAGCGGCGGGCTCGGGTGCCGGTTCGGCAGCCGCAACCTCGGCAGGGGCTGCCTTGGCGCGGCGGGCGCGCTTTGGCTTGGCCGGGGCGTCGGCTTCGGCCGCCGGTTCGGCGATGATCGCCGCTGGAGCATCGTCAGCAGCCGCAGCAGCGGTTTCCGGCAGGGCAGGGGCCTTGGCACGCGGGCGGCGACGCGGGCGCTTGGGCGCTTCGCTGTCGTCAGGGGCGGCATCACCCGTGGCTGTTACGGCGTCCGGCGCATCATCGCCCGCAACCGCATCAACTGGCGCTGCATCGCCTGATGCCTCGGTGCGATCGCCCTCAGGGCGACCCTCACCACGGCGACCGCCACGCCGTCCCCGGCGTCCACGACGGCGGCGGGGTTCGCCATTTTCGTCGGTGGCACGCGGCGCTTCGCCATTGCCGCCATCGGCATCGGCATCGCCTTCCGCAGCATCGTCACCCTCGACCGGCTCACCGGTGGCGTCGCGGTCGGCGGTACCGCCAGCATTCTCGCCACCTTCGCCCTCGGGGCGGCCACGACCGCGACGGCCGCGCCGGCGGCGGCGCTTGTTGCGGCGTGCCTCCCGCTCGCCTTCGGTTTCACCGGGGCGGGCCTCTGCATCCTC
>JBBQDD010000160.1:0-5887 GCA_038319335.1 Sphingomonadales bacterium | reverse complement strand
CGGCGTCGATTGACCGGTTGCGTGGGCTGAAACTGGGCGATTGGCTTGGCCGGCCAGGGATCGATCTGGACCTGATCTTTGGCCAGCTGCGCGAACATGGATCGGTGCGGAACGTATCGGCCATTTTCCGGGGCGGGGCGGGGACGCAGGAAGAAGTGGAGGTGTCGGCGGTGGCCGCACCTTATGGCGACGGCCAATGCTATGGCTTTGCGATCCGCAACGTCGGCCGCCGCTTGCGCGATGTGCCCGCCAATGATCCGCAATTGCCACGCTCCGTTGAGCAGCTGACCGAACTGGTGGGGCGGATGTCGCTGAAGGATATCGTGCGCGAATCGACCGATTTGATTGAGCGGCTCTGCATCGAGGCGGCGTTGACCTATACGTTGGACAACCGTGCATCGGCGGCGGAAATTCTGGGCGTCAGTCGCCAGAGCCTGTATTCGAAACTGCACCGTCACGGGCTGGGCAATCTGGTGTCCGACACCAACTGAATTCCCCCCGCGCATCCGCTGGATAAGTGACAATTTGGTTTGACACTTTGGGGTGTCAACCATAGCTTGCGGCCATGGCCAATGCTGGATTGTCGACTCTGAAACTGCGCCCGCCCGCGCCACGCGACGTGCTGGAACTGCTCAAGCCGATCACCTGGTTTCCGCCGATGTGGGCGTTCATGTGCGGCTGTATTTCGTCGGGTGAGTCGCTGGCGGATCGCTGGCCTTTCGTCATCATCGGCATCCTGCTGACCGGCCCGCTGGTGTGCGGCAACAGCCAGGCCATCAACGACTGGTTCGACCGGCATGTCGATGCGATCAACCAGCCCGAACGGCCGATTCCATCGGGGCGGATTGCCGGGCAATGGGGGTTGTGGATCGCGATTGCGGGCACCGTCCTCTCGCTGGCGGTGTCGCTGATCGCTGGGCAATGGGTGTTTGCCGCGACTTGCCTGGGGCTTGCGTGCGCCTGGGCGTACAGCGCGCCGCCGTTCCGCCTGAAGATGAGCGGAATCTGGGGCCCCGGCGTGGTTGGGCTCACCTATGAAGGGCTCACCTGGTTCACCGGCGCGGCAGTGATGGCGGGCACACTGCCCGGCACCGACATTTTGATCACGCTGCTGCTGTACAGCATGGGCGCTCACGGCATCATGACGCTGAATGATTTCAAGGCCGTGGAGGGCGATTTGCAGATGGGCGTGCGATCCCTGCCCGCCATGCTGGGGGTCGATCGCGCCGCGCAAATCGCGTGCGTGACGATGGCGTTGCCGCAATTCGTGGTCGTGGCACTTTTGGCGCAATGGGGGCACACCGTGGCCGCGCTGATCGTGGCCGTGCTGCTGATCGCGCAACTGTCGCTCATGCCGCGCCTGCTCTATGATCCGCGCGCGAACACCCCCTGGTATAATGCGACGGGCACGACCCTTTACGTTTTCGGCATGCTGGCCGCAGCCTTTGGCCTTGGTGGAGCGGTGGGGATATGATGGGAAATTCACCCGAACGCGCCCTGGGCTGGCTGGGCATCGCCCGCATGGGGCTGGTGCAGGCCTCTATCGGGGCGATGGTGATGCTGGTCACCTCGCTGCTCAACCGGGTGATGGTGGTGGAATATGCACTGCCCGCTGCCCTGCCGGCGGGGTTGGTCGCGTGGCATTATGCCGTGCAGCTGTCGCGCCCTGCCTGGGGACATAAATCGGATGCGGGCAATCGCCGCACGCCGTGGATTATTTTCGGCATGGCGCTGCTCGCGCTGGGTGCGCTGGTCGCGGTAAACGCGCTGCCATTGCTCGCCGCGCGCGGCTGGCTTGGCTATGTGGTGGCGATCACCGGTTTCAGCATGATTGGCGCTGGCGTGGGCGCAGCGGGTACATCACTGCTGGCGCTGCTCGCCGCGCAGGTCGCGCCGGAACGCCGGGCGGCAGCGGCATCGACTACGTGGATCATGATGGTGTTCGGCATCGTCGTCACCGCACGCATTGCCGGATCGCTGATCGATCCATTTTCGCTGCAGCGCCTTGCCATGGTGGCCAGCGGCGTGGCGCTGGCGGCATTCACCGTTTCGCTGCTGGCGCTATGGGGGCTCGAACAGCCGCGCGCTGTGGTGGTGGCCAGCGATGCGGCACCGTCGATCGGCTTTGGCCCGGCGCTGCGCGAAATGCTGGCCGAAACCGATGCGCGACAGTTTACGATTTTCGTGTTTCTCTCAATGCTCGCTTATTCGATGCAGGACATGATCCTGGAGCCGTTTGCGGGCCTGTTGTTCAATTTCACCCCCGGCCAGTCGACCCAGCTTTCAGGCACGCAGCATAGCGGGGTGCTGGTGGGCATGATCGTTGTCGGCGTGCTGGGCAGCGCCTTTGGTGGCGGCACGCCTGCCAGCTTGCGGCGCTGGATTGTTGGCGGGTGCCTGGGCTCGGCAGTTGCACTCGCCGGGCTGGCCATGGCCGCCCAGGTCGGCAGTGCCTGGCCGCTTTCGCTCAACATCATGCTGCTGGGGTTCGCCAATGGCGTGTTCGCGGTGGCAGCCATTGGCGCGATGATGGGGCTGGCGGGTGCGCAGGGGCCGTCGCGATCGGGCATCCGGATGGGCGTGTGGGGCGCATCGCAGGCGATGGCGTTCGGGCTGGGCGGGCTGATCGGCGCGGTGGGTGTTGATATTGGCCGGGCGATGACGGGCGTTGATTCCACGGCATTTCTGATCGTCTTTTCAGGGGAGGCCGCGTTGTTCGTGGTCGCCGCCTGGCTCGCGATGGGCGTTACCCGCGCCCGCACCCCGGCCACGGTATCATCCGGGTTGGGTTCGATATCGAAGGAGATGGCGGTATGACGCGCCAGCAACAGCAGCAGCAACAGGTTGATTTTGACGTTGTCGTCGTGGGCGGCGGGCCATCTGGCGCGGTTGCCGCGACTGATCTGGCGCGCGCTGGCCGCCATGTGATGCTGCTTGATCGCGCCGGTCGCATCAAGCCGTGCGGCGGGGCCATTCCGCCCCGGCTGATCAAGGATTTCGAGATTCCCGATCACCTGCTGGTCGCCAAGGCGACATCGGCACGGATGATCGCGCCATCATCAAAGGAAGTCGATATGCCGGTGGGCGACGGCTTTGTCGGCATGGTGGACCGCGATGTGTTCGACGAATGGCTGCGCGCGCGGGCGGCGTTGACCGGGGCCGAGCGGCGGACGGGCAGCTTTACGCGGATCGACCGTGATGCTGACGGATGCGCCGTTGTCGTCTATACCGAACGGCGCGGCGGGGAGGAGCACCGGGTGCGCGCCCGCAGCGTGATTGGCGCAGACGGGGCACGCTCTGCCGTCGCGCGGCAGGAACTGCGCGGGGCGGAGCGCATTCCGTGCGTGTTCGCTTATCATGAGATCGTGAAGTCACCCCCGGCCAGCCCCGCGTTCAACCCGGCGCGCTGCGACGTGGTGTACCAGGGCAAATATTCACCCGATTTCTATGCCTGGGTGTTCCCGCATGGCGACACCACCAGCATCGGCGTGGGCAGCGCGAACAAGGGCTATGAACTGCGCGACGCCATCACCCGGTTGCGCGCCGATACCGGCATGGCCGAGTGCGAAACGCTGCGCTGTGAAGGCGCGCCCATTCCGCTGAAGCCGCTGAAACGCTGGGACAATGGCCGCGACGTGCTGGTGGCAGGCGACGCCGCCGGGGTGGTCGCCCCCGCATCGGGCGAGGGGATTTATTACGCAATGGCTGCCGGGCGCTTTGCCGCCGATGCCGTGCAAGCCTTTCTGGCCACCGGTAATGCCGCCGCGCTGAAGGGTGCCCGCAAACAATTCATGAAGGCGCATGGCAAGGTATTCCTGGTGCTCGGCATCATGCAGCATTTCTGGTATCGCAGCGACAAACGGCGCGAGGCCTTCGTCAAGATCTGCGAGGACAAGGATGTGCAGGAACTGACCTGGCAGGCCTATATGAACAAGGAGCTGGTCCGCCGCAAACCCATGGCGCATGTGCGTATCTTCATGAAGGATATGAGCCATCTCCTGGGGTTTCGTGACGTGAAGGCATGAGCCGGGCCTCGCTTTTCCCCATTGTGATCGCGGCGCTGGCAACCGCCATCGTCGCGGTGATGGGCGCGACTATCACCGTTATCGGGCCATGGTATGACAGCCTGATCCAGCCGCGCTGGGCCCCGCCAGAGGCTGCCTATGGCGTCGCGTGGACGGCCATCTATGCCATCAACGTCATCGCCGTCGTCACCGCGTGGCGCGCGATGCCAAGCGGGCGCGAATCCGAAGGGCTGGTCACCTTGTGGGCCACCAACGGCTTTCTCAACATCTTGTGGAGCCTGTTGTTTTTCCGGCTGGAGCGCCCCGATTGGGCGTTGGTGGAGGTGGTGTTCCTATGGCTCTCGGTCGGCTCGCTGGTTGCCTATACGTGGCGGCGATCAATGACGGCGGCGATCCTGGTGGTGCCCTATCTGCTATGGGTCACCTTTGCAGGTTACCTGAACATGACGATCGTCCGGCTGAACGGCCCGTTTTCCTGATGGATGGCCAGATGGCGACGCTGTTCGCCAGCGGGCTTGCGGCGGATATCATTCTGGTGGTGATTGGGCTGGAGGCCCTGTGGTTGCGGCTGCGGCAACGCTGGCTGCTGACCGCGATCCTGTGCCGGTTGATGCCTGGGGCGATGATGATGCTGGCGTTGCGCGCGGCATTGACGGGGCAGGGCTGGCTGTGGATCGCGCTGCCGCTGACGCTGTCATTCCCGTTTCATTTGCTGGATCTGCGTTTCGGCCCGGGCATGCGGCCAAAAAAATAGGCGGGTCTGGCAACCAGACCCGCCCAAATTCTGGCGACTAGATCGCCTTACTTCTGCGTGGCGAGATACGCGATCACGTCAGCGCGCTTTTGCGGATCGGGCAGGCCAGGATAGGTCATCTTGGTGCCGGGCACGATGCGCTGCGGGCCTTCGAGATACTGGAACAGCTTTTCAGCGCTCCAGGTGATGCCGCTGCCCTTGTTTGCTGCCGAATAGGTGTAGCCAGCGATTTCGCCAGCCTTGCGGCCAACGATGCCGTGCAGCGACGGCCCGATCTTGTTCACGCCGGCTTCAACAGCGTGGCACACTTTGCATGCCGCAAAAGTGGCTTCGCCCTTTGCCGCGTCACCGGTGAACGACGCGAGCTTTGCGCCGCTGACGGTGTCGACATTGTCTGGTGCCACTGCGGTTGCGGCCGGGGCTGCGGCTGGCGCTGCGGCGGTTTCAGCCGGAGCGGCGGTGGTTGCTTCAGCGGTTGGCGCGTCAGCCTTTTCGGTCGTCGGCTGGGGCGAGCATGCTGCCAGCGCGAACGCGGAGACGGCAACGCCAAGAGCGATGCCACCAAAACGGGTAGGGGAGTTAGAGTTCATGTGTTCCTGCTCCTGCATCGGTTGCCGGGATGCGCCGGCCTGCCTAACATGTCGCGATTCTGGATCGCCCATGTCAAGCGGTGGTTACACGTAAAAAACCGCGTGCAACATGCCCATTGCGTTACTTTTCGTGGCGCGCAAGGGGGCTGGGGACCAAATCCCGTACTGAGCGTTGGGGAACAATGAAAAATCTGTGGTTCATCACCAATCCCGGCTCCGGATCATCGACGGCGGATGCCTGTGCTGCGCTGGAGGCGCTGTTTGCAGAGCAGGGGCTCACACTTTGCGGGCGCACCAATTTTCCGCAGGATGATCTGCCCGGTCCCGCCATGCTCAATCAGGCGCAGGTCGATACGGCGGTGCTGTTTGCGGGGGATGGCACGATCAACGCGGCAATCCGCGCGCTGGCTGATTGGGAAGGCGCGATCCTGATTCTCCCCGGCGGCACGATGAACCTGCTGGCAAAGACGCTGCACGGCAATGCCGATGCCGCTGCCATATTGGTGGCGGCGCGTGCC
>JBBQDD010000159.1:0-5958 GCA_038319335.1 Sphingomonadales bacterium | reverse complement strand
GTTTCCAGCTGGGCGTTGCCGTTCTTGCCGGCCAGGCTGTCCTTGTAGATCGCATCCACATCGACCGTCAGCGTCTGTGCAGAAGCAGCGGTTGGCGCAATCGCGGCCCCGGCGAGAAGGGCAAGCGCAACAGCGGAGCTTTTCAGAAAGATTTTCATTTAGAAACTGGTCCCTACGTTGAAAGTGATGAGTTTATCGTCGTCCCCGCGCTGCTTTAGCAGGGCGCGAGCGACGTTGATCCGGAGTGGGCCGAACGGTGAATTCCAGTTCACGCCAATACCCACGGTAAGCCGCGGTGAGGCTGAATTCCCGACGAACCGCTCAAAAAATGGATCAGTCGATGTGGTCGAAACGGTGTTGATCGACGTGCCGGAACAGGCCCCGCCAAATGTGGCGGAAAAGCCCGACATGCAGGTGGTGAACGACCCGGCATTCGTATCGGCAACGTCCGTCACCTGATAAACCTGCGTCGGCACGTTATCCACCAGCACCGTTACCGGGCTGATCAGCGGCAGCACCGTCACCCGGCCATTGGCATCCGTGATCGTCGGGAACGGCGTGGCAATCGTCGGCAACGGACGGGTCACGCCGAACAACGCGCCGAAATCCATGAAGATCGACGGACGAATGCCCAGTTCCCGCACACCCGCGCCCAACGGAATCTCCAGCTCGGCGCGGCCCAGATAATAGGCCCGCCCGCCCAGCGGATCATCAAGGAACTGGTTGCGGTTTTCGTTGAGCGTCTGGTTGCCATTGGCATCGATGACGTAGGACAGCCGCTGAACGCGCGGGCCAACGCCGCGAATGTCAAATCCGCGGAACTGGGGTTCGCCCAGATAATAGCGATCGTTGATGCGGACGCGGTCGATCCCCGGTCCGCGGCTGCCCTCCAGCGACTGAATATAGGCAGCTTCCAGGCCGACCGAGAAGATGAAGCCGGAACCGACATTCCAGTATTTATCGGCGTCCAGGCGGGTACGGATGTAGCGAACATCGCCGCCCAGGCCAGCCAGATCCTGGCTGAAGATCACCCGCTGGCCAGCACTTGGCCGCAACCGGCTGTTCAGGCTGTCATACAACAGCGAGTAACCGATCGACGAGGTGATGCGATTGCCCACCGAATCGCAGACAAACCGGCCAGCCTGCAGGGGATTGCACGTGCCATCGGCATTTTGCAGCCGCGAATCATTCACGCCGACCTGATCATAGACCAGGCCATAACGCCCGGAGAGCGACAGATATTCGGTGATGGGGATGCTGGATCGTATCTGAAACCCGGTCGAAACCTGGGTATAGATGGTTTGCCGCTCGTTGTTGTTGAAGTTGAACTGGTTCAGATCGCGGCGGAAAATGTCACCGCCCAGCGCGATCGTCTTGCCGAACAGATATGGTTCGGTGAACCCCAGCTCAATCGATTTGGAAAATTGCGAGAAGCTGGCGCTGGCGCGGAGTTCCTGGCCCTTGCCGCGGAAATTGCGCTGCTTCACCGATGCCTGCAAAATGAAGCGTTCAAGGCTCGAAAAACCGGCCGACAGGTTCAATTCACCCGTTGATCGTTCTTCGACATTGGTTTCCAGCACGACCCGGTCAGGCGCCGATCCCGGCTTTTGCGTCACTTCCAGCTTTTCCTGGAAATAGCCCAGCGAGTTGATCCGGTCCTGCGATCGCTTCACCAGGAAGCTGTTGAACGCATCGCCCTCTGCCAGGCGCAGTTCGCGGCGGACGACCTGATCCTGCGTCACCGTGTTGCCGTTGATGTCGATGCGTTCGACATAGGTGCGCTTGGCTTCCGAAATATGGAAGTTGATCGCCATCTTCAGCGTTTCACGGTCAGGCGTGAATTCCGGGTTCACCTCGGTAAAGGCATAGCCGAACAGGCCGGCGGTCTGGTTGATGGCCTCAACCGAGTCCTCAACCTTCTTGGCGTTGTACCAATCGTCTTTTTTCGCGACCAGCGATGCCGCCAGCTTCTTGTCGTCGAAATCGCGAATGTCGCTGTCGACGGTAACCTCACCGAATTTGTAGCGCTTACCCTCCTGCACCACATAGGTGATGATGAAGTCCTTGCGATCGGGCGTCAGCTCGGCGACGGCTGATGTTACCTTGAACTCGACATAGCCCTCGGTCAGGTAGAATTGGCGCAGCTTTTGCTGATCATAGGCCAGGCGATCCTGGTCATAGCTGGTGTTCGAGCTGAGCAACGTGGTCAGCCGCGCCTGCTTGGTCGCCATTTCGCCGCGCAGCTTGCCGTCGGAAAACACCTCGTTGCCGATGATGTTGATCTGGCGGACCTTTGATTTGGGCCCTTCCGAAATCTCGAACACGATATCGACGCGGTTCTGGTCCAGCGCGACCATCTTGGGGCTGATCGATGCCGCAAAACGGCCCTGGCGACGATAGAGCTCGACGATCCGGGCGATGTCAGCCCGCACAGCGCTGCGCGTGAAAATCTGCCGCGGCGCGAGCTTGATTTCCTTCTCGATCTTGTCGCTCTTGAGCCGCTTGTTCCCTTCCAGGATCACCCGGTTGATGATCGGGTTTTCGCGCACCTTGATCACGATTTCGCCGGTCTGCGCGCCGTTGATCGCCACATCGGCATAAAGGTCGCTGTTGATCAGATCCTTGATCGCCTGATCGAGCGATTCGTTGTTGAATGCCTGGCCAACCCGCAACTTGGTGTAGGACAAGGCGGTATCGGCTTCGATCCGCTGCGATCCATCGACCCGCAACGACTTGATGACCTTTACCGGCGCGTCGGGTGCCACGGCGGGTGCATCGGCCACCACACGCGTTGCCGTTTGCGCCATGGCGGCACAGGGCAGCGATGACAGCGTGGTGCCGGCCAGCAAAACCGCAACCGCGCGCATACCGAATTTGGAAACCTTGGTCGCTGTCACTCTTTTACCCCAAACCGATATGTAAGCACGAATTAAGCACGGCGATGATGATTGCCCTGCCCGAAGCGGATCAGCCAATCAACCCGGCCAGCCGATTCCCCAATTGAGTCCACAGCCCCAGGCTACCCAGATCATTGAAGGTCACCAGCACCATCAACGCCAGCACCGCAGCCAATCCGCCCCGGAATGCCCATTCTTGCACATTCGCCTCCAGCGGCCGACGACGCACCGCCTCTATCGCATAAAACAGCAGATGTCCGCCATCCAGCACAGGCACTGGCAAAAGGTTAATGAATCCCAGATTAATGGAAACCAGGGCGATCATGAAAACGAACGATGCGGTGCCCAGCGCCATCTGTTCGCCCGATACCTTTGCAATGCTCAGCGGGCCGCCAAGTTCCTTCACGGATCGCCTGCCGGAAATGATCTGGCCAATCACATCGCCCATCATGCGCAGAATGCTGCCGGTCTGGCGGATTGCGACGACCGGCGCCTCGATCAGGCTGACCGGCACCAGCGTGGCAGCCGTTCGGCCAATCCCCAGCCGGCCGATCTTCGGTTCGTTGCCAAACCGGTCGCGCTCGGTATGCGTGCCGACCGTCAGGTCAACCGATTGAGGCGCGGTGCCGCGCACGAAATCCACCCGCACGGCCTGGCCGGGCCTGATCTGCACGAACCGCACCATGTCTTCAAAACTATCCACCCCGCGCCCGCCCAGCGCGACGATCCGGTCGCCCGGCTGCAACCCGGCAGAAGCTGCGGGGCTGCCCGCCTGTATCGATCCGACCACGGCGGGCGTGCGCAATTCACCAAAGCTGAGCGCAAAGCCCATCAGGATGGCGATCGCGACCAGAAAATTGGTCACTGGCCCCGCCGCGACGATAATCGCGCGCTGCCAGATCGGCTTTGCCTGGAATGTGCGCGCGCGTTCCTCTGCGGGCAGCGCCAGCCAGTCGGGATCGGGCTTGCTTGATGCGTCCATGTCGCCGGCGAATTTTACGTAACCGCCCAGCGGCATCCAGCCGAATTTCCACCGCGTGCCGCGCTTGTCGGTAATGCCGAACACTTCGCGGCCAAACCCGATCGAAAACTCGTCGGCCTTCACGCCAAATACGCGCCCGGCCAGATAATGCCCCAGCTCATGCAGGAACACCAACGGGCCGATCACCAGGATGAACGCCATCGCCGTGTATAAAAAGCCCGGAGTCTGGATCAAGCGACGCAATCCTTTACACGCGCATCGGCAAGCCGGCGCGCCTCACCGTCAACCACCAGCACAGCCTCCACATTATCGGGGGCGGCAGGATCGTAGCGATTGAGCGTATCTTCCACGATTGCGGCAATTTCGAGGAAGCCGATCCGGCGATCCAGAAAAGCCGCCACCGCAACCTCATTCGCCGCGTTCAAAATGGCCGGGCGCGCGCCGCCTGCCTCCAGCGCCTCGCGCGCGAGCCGCAGGGCAGGAAAACGCACGGGATCAGGGGCTTCGAAGTCAAGCCTGCCAATCGCTATCAGGTCGAGCGGGGGCATGGGTGCCGCCATCCGATCAGGCCAGGCCAGGCAATAGGCGATCGGTGTGCGCATATCGGGCGGGCCCAGCTGTGCCAGAACCGAACCATCGACATATTCGACCATCGAATGAATCACCGATTGGCGGTGGACGATTACCTCCAGCTGGTGATTGGCAACGGGGAACAGCCGTGCCGCCTCGATCAGCTCAAGGCCCTTGTTCATCAGCGTCGCCGAATCGACCGAAATCTTTGCGCCCATCGACCAGTTCGGGTGCGCCACGGCCTGTTCCAGCGTCATGTGCCGCATTTCTTCCAGCGACTTGTCGCGGAACGGCCCGCCACTCGCGGTCAGGATGATGCGGCGCACGCGGTGCGGGCGCGCAGAATCGAAGCACTGGAAAATCGCATTATGCTCTGAATCAGCCGGCAGCAGCGTGGCGCCATATTTGGCCGCCGCCGCCAGGATGACATCGCCCGCCGACACCAGCGGCTCCTTGTTCGCCAGGATTACGGTGCCGCCCTGCTCGATCGCCGCCAGCACCGGCTCTAGCCCGGCACAGCCGACAATCGCCGCCATTGTCACGTCCGCGCCCATCGCTGCGGTTTCGCACAGCGCCTGCGCGCCGCCTGCCGCCTCAATCCCTGTCCCCGCCAGTGCAGCCCGCAAATCGGCCAGGCACCCTTCCTCCGCCACCACGGCGCGCCGGGCGTTGGTGCGGATGGCCGCCGCTGCCAGCTTGTCGACATCGCAATTCGCGGTCAGCGCCAGCACCTGGAAATTTTCCGGCTCCCGCTCGATCAGGTCGAGCGTCGATGTGCCGATCGATCCTGTCGCCCCCAAAATCGTTACCGTCTTCATTCCCTCAATCCCCAACCAATCCAGGCATCAACCCGGACGCCATTTTGCTTATTTCGGGCAACACCACCAGAAACGCAGCGATTGGCGCGACCGGCATCAGCCCGTCAAGCCGGTCCATCAGCCCGCCATGTCCGGGCAAAATCGTGCCACTGTCCTTCACGCCCGCCTGCCGCTTCAGCCAGCTTTCATACAAATCGCCGGCCTGGGCCACCACCGCGAGCAGCGGGGTGGCCAGCGTCAACCGCCAGGGCAGTCCCCAGCCGACATGCAAAATCGCGCCAAACACCCCCGCCGCGACAATCCCGCCGACAAAGCCCGCCCAGGTCTTGTTCGGGCTGATCAACGGCGCAAGCCGCGGCCCGCCAAATGCCCGGCCGACGAAGAACGCGCCAATATCGCACATCCATACCAAAGCCATCGCCCACAGCGTGAACAACAATCCGTCCGGCTGCTTGCGGATCAGCAGCAGCGCCAGCACCGGCAACCCCGTATAAACGATCCCCAACGCCAGCACGCGACGCTTTGTGGTCGCAAGCATGAAAACCGCTGCCACTGCGATCAGCCCGAGCGCACAAAACTGCGGCCCCGCGGCCAACGGGCACATGATCGCCAGCGGCACCGACAGCGTATATTGCATCATCCGCTGGGTCGCCGCATCGGCCCGGGCCAGATTGCCCCATTCGCCCAGCAT
>JBBQDD010000158.1:0-5983 GCA_038319335.1 Sphingomonadales bacterium | reverse complement strand
GGGCTTGGCTATATCGGGCTGCCAACCGCCGCTGTGATCGCGCGAACCGGGGTGCAGGTGCTGGGCGTCGATGTGACGCAAAGCGTGGTCGACACGGTCAATTCGGGCAAAGTGCATATCGAGGAGGTCGATCTGGACGGCCTCGTCTCCGGCGTGGTCGCGCGCGGCAATTTGCGTGCCGCAACCATGATTGAGCCAGCGGACGTGTTCGTGATCGCGGTGCCCACGCCGTTTGGCGAGAATCACGCGCCCAATATCGGCTATGTGCTGCAGGCGGCGACCACCATCGCGACCGTGCTGAAGGCCGGAGACGTCGTGATCCTGGAATCGACATCGCCCGTCGGCACCACGGAAAAGGTCCGCGACCTGCTCAGTGCCTTGCGGCCCGACCTGAAAGTGCCCGGCAAATCAGGGGAAAGTGCTGACATCGCCATCGCCTATTGCCCTGAACGGGTGCTGCCCGGGCGGATTTTGGTGGAATTGATCGACAATGATCGGGTGATCGGCGGCATCACCCCGCGCTGTGCCCGCAAGGCGCTGGCATTTTACCGCCGCTTCGTCCGCGGCGCCTGCGTCACCACCACCAGCCGCGCGGCGGAAATGACAAAGCTGACCGAAAACGCGTTTCGCGACGTCAACATCGCCTTTGCCAACGAACTCAGCCTGATTGCCGACACAATGGGCGTTGACGTGTGGGAAGTCATCCGCCTCGCCAATCGCCACCCGAGAGTGAACATCCTCTCCCCGGGCCCCGGTGTTGGCGGGCATTGCATCGCGGTGGACCCGTGGTTTCTGGTCAGCGCGGCGCCTGAGCAATCTCCACTGATCCGCACCGCGCGCGAAGTGAATGACGGCAAGGTGGGCCACACTGTCTCCCGTGCGATTGACCTGATCGAGCAGCTGCCCGGCGTGCCGGTCGCGTGCCTGGGCCTCGCCTTCAAGGCGAATATCGATGATTTCCGCGAAAGCCCCGCGCTGAAGGTCGCCGCCGATCTTGCCGCGCTGTTCGGTGACCGAATCCGCATCGTTGAGCCCTATGCCGATGCGCTGCCGCCCGCGTTTGACGGCACTGCCGCGCGGCTGATCGACATCGATACGGCAATCGAGACCTGCCCGATCATGATCGTGCTGGTCGATCATGAGGTATTCAAATCGGTGCCGCTGGATGAGCGTGCCGACAAGCTGGTCTATGACACGCGCGGCATCTGGCCCAATCAGCCCGCCACTCCCCCCCAACGACCCGACCTGCGCCTCGCGGGGTAACGCACCCTCAGCCCCTCCCGTCGAACGACGGGCGACCCTGGCAACATATGGTGCGCGCGATTGCTCGTTTGGTGCGGTTTGGGGTATTTTATGGCCGCAATTCTGTATAGATAGCCGTTATCAGCGTCCAATCGCGCGTCCGACACCAGTTTCGGGGGAAAGGTGTCCCAATGTTAAAAGTGACGACGGCGCCGGTGCAGCAAGTGCGCCCGACTGGTCTGGGGCGACTGCGCTATCAATTATTGGTGGGGATAATCCTGGCGGTGGCATTGCCAATCGCACTTCGGGCGGGATCGGCCATCAATGAATTTATATTGAGTTCTTCAGGACTTAATACCGTCGTTGCCTGCATGGTCGGGATGGTCGCGGGCATCATGGTGTTTCGACGACTCGCGATTTTGCCTGGCGTGCTGGGCTATGCCTATACGCTGCCATCATTTGCCCTGAGTTATCTGGGCGTCGCCGCCGTGCTCGTATTGTTCAAGGCCGATTATGTCCGATCGGTTTTCATCGCCAGTCTATTTGCGTCAATCTTGCTTTTCTTTTTCGTGTCTTACCGCGATGCGCGACGGTCAATGCCAATGTTTGCCATCGTTCCCGACGGCGATGTCCAGAATCTGACAGAGATCGATACGGCAAGCTGGTCATTCATGACCGATCCTACCGTGCTGCCGAACAATGTCGCTGCAATTGTAGCCGATTTTCGCGCCGATTTGGGGGCGGACTGGATCCGGCTGCTGGCGGACGCCACGCTGGCCGGTGTTCCGGTATTCCACGTCAAGCATTTGCGCGAGGCGCTGACGGGACGGGTTGAGCTGGAGCATCTGTCGGAAAACAGTTTCGGCTCGCTGATCCCCAATAATGCCTATCTGAAGGCAAAATGGCTGATCGATTTTGTAACGGCGTTGATCGCGCTGCCGCTGGTCGGGCTTGCCATTCTGGTGTTTGGCGTTCTGATCAAGATCGATTCGCCCGGCCCCGTCCTGTTTCGGCAACAGCGCACCGGTTATCGCGGGAAGCCGTTTGAGGTCATCAAACTGCGGACAATGACGGAACAGCCGGCGCGCGATACCGGGCTGGAGGCGGTGATGACAGCGCCCAATGACGCGCGGATCACTCGGCTGGGCGCGTGGCTGCGCCGATCGCGAATCGATGAACTGCCCCAGATCGTCAATGTGCTGCGCGGCGAGATGAGCTGGATCGGCCCCCGACCGGAGGCCGTGCCGCTATCCGACTGGTACGAACAGCAACTGCCGTTCTACAGCTATCGCCACGCCGTGCCGCCCGGGATCAGCGGCTGGGCGCAGGTGAACCAGGGGCACGTAACCGGCCTGTCCGATGTCCACCGCAAGCTGGGCTATGACTTTTATTACATCAAATATTTCTCGCTATCGCTCGATGCGCTCATCGTCTTGCGCACGATTGTCACCATCGTCACGGGTTTTGGGTCGAAATGACGGCCGGCTTGGGCGGTTTAGTGCGACGATCAGGCAATCGGTGAACACCCATGACCTTTGCACTTAAAGGAAAAAGCGTTTTCGTCGCCGGGCACCAGGGCATGGTTGGCGCGGCCCTGGTTCGCAGGCTGCGGCGCGAGGATTGCACGGTCATCACCGCCCCGCGCGCCGTGCTTGATCTGCGCGACGAACAGGCGGTGTCGCGGTTCATGCAGGACGTGCGGCCCAATGCCGTCATCCTGGCTGCGGCAAAGGTTGGCGGGATCATGGCGAACAGCAGCTATCCCGTTGAGTTCATGCTCGACAACCTGATCATCCAGAACAACGTTATCGCGGCCGCCCATAATGCTGGCGTGGAAAAGCTGCTGTTCCTGGGGTCGTCGTGCATCTACCCCAAATTCGCACCGCAGCCGATGACGGAGGATGCGCTGCTCACTTCTGCGCTTGAGCCGACCAATGAGTGCTATGCGATCGCCAAGATTGCCGGGCTGAAGCTGTGTGCGGCATATCGCAGCGAATATGGTGCGGACTTCATATCGGCCATGCCGACCAACCTGTATGGCCCGGGCGACAACTACAATCTGGACAACGGCCATGTCATCCCCGCCCTGATCCGCAAGGCACATGAGGCCAAGCTGGCCGGTGCGCAGTCCGTGGAGATATGGGGGACGGGCCAGGTGTTCCGAGAATTCATGCATGTCGATGACGCCGCCGATGCGCTGGTGCACCTGCTGAAAACCTACTCGGCCGCCCAGCACATCAACGTGGGCACCGGCCAGGACACCAGCATTTATGATATCACCCAGGCGATCCTGCGGGTCGTTGGGGTCGATGCGACGATTAAAACCGACCCGTCAAAGCCAGATGGCACGCCGCGCAAATTGCTCGACGTCAGCAAGCTGTTCGCCACCGGCTGGCGGCCAAGCTTCAGCCTGCAGGCAGGGCTGGCGGATGCCTATGCCACATTCCTGGCCGAGTCTGCCGCGGGCACACTTCGCCTGCGTTAACGCCGCGTCACGGCACCAGCCACCAGCGGAGCACGGTGGCGACCACGGCCAGCGCGGCTACGCTTGCTGCCCATATCGCCGCCATCCAGGCAAGCTGCCGCCACAGCGCGGTGCGTGGAGCCTCCGGTACCATCAATGATACCCGTCGCCCACCTTGCCGCGGAACACCCAATAGGCCCAGCCGGTATAGCCAAGGATCAGCGGCATCATCAGCCCCACGCCGACCAGCATGAAGATCTGGCTGTTTTCGGGTGCGGCCGCATCCCAGATCGAAACGCTGGGCGGGATGATATAGGGGAACATGCTGATCCCCAGCCCCGCAAAGCTGAGCGCAAACAGCCCCAATACGGTTACAAACGGCACGATCTCGGCATTCTTGCCAAGCGCGCGCCAAAAGTAAAAGCCGAGCGCCGCCACCATCAACGGCACCGGCGCCACCAGCAGGATGCTGGGGAAAGTCAGCCAGCGGCTGTAATAATCGTGATCCAGAAACGGCGTCGCGGCACTCACCGCTGCAATCGCGGCCAGCGTGATCAGCCCGAACTTGCGGGCCAGGCGATAGGCATGCGCCTGCGTCTGCCCTTCAGTCTTGGCGATCAGCCAGCACGCGCCGAGCAAGGCATAGCCCGCCACCACGCTGCCCCCGGTCAGCAGCGAAAACGGCGTCAACCAATCGAGCCACCCGCCTGAATAGGCCCGGCCTGTCACCGCCACGCCCTGCAGCAACGCGCCCAGAATAATGCCCTGCGCCAGCGCGGCGATAATGGACCCGCCGGTAAACGCCGCATCCCAGAATTTGCGGTGCGCCGGATCGCGCCAGCGGAATTCGAACGCAACGCCGCGAAACACCAGCCCCAGCAGCATTGCGATGATCGGCGGGTAGAGCGCGGGCATGATGATGGCGTACGCAAGCGGAAACGCCGCAAACAGCCCCCCGCCGCCCAGCACCAGCCAGGTCTCGTTGCCATCCCATACCGGCGCGATCGCGTTCATCGCCTGATCGCGTTCCTTGCCCACCGCGAATTCGGGAAACAGGATGCCGATGCCCAGATCGAACCCGTCGAGCACGACATAGGCGAACACGGCAAAGGCAATGACGAACGCCCAGATCGTCGACAGATCATAATTGATGTTCATGCGATTTCCTCCGCCAGTTCGCGCGCAGGGCCCTGTGATCCGACCCCGCCGGTGCGAATGGGGGCACCGTCATCCTCGTGCTCGCCCGTGTGCACGCCCGCCGCCATCAGTTTCAGGATATACCAGGTGCCGATGCCGAACACGGCGAAATAGACGATCACAAAGGCAATCAGCGATGCCGCGACCGCAGGTGCGGCCAGCGGTGATGCGCTGTCCACCGTCCGCAACAGCCCGTACACCGTGTAGGGCTGCCGCCCGACCTCCGTCGTGATCCAGCCCGCGATCACCGCGACAAAGCCCGCTGGCCCCATCACCAGCGCCAGGCGGTGCAGCAGGGGGGTGTCATAAAGCTTGCCGGACATCCGGGCGATCAGCGCCCATAGCCCCAGCGCCAGCATCGCCAGCCCCAGGCCCACCATCACCCGAAAAGACCAGAACAGAATCGCGACCGGCGGTTGCCTGTCCAGCGGCACGCTTTCCAGCCCGGCGAGCGGCGCATTCATATCGTGTTTCAGGATCAGCGACGAAGCCTTTGGAATCTCGATCGCATAATCAATGCGGCGCTCCGCCGAATTGGGAATGCCGAACAGGATCAGCGGCGCGCCATCCGGGTGGTTCCGGTAATGGCCCTCCATCGCCATCACTTTGGCAGGCTGATAGGCCAGCGTGTTCAGCCCGTGCTCGTCACCCGCCAGAATTTGCAGCGGGGCGACGGCCATGATCATTCCCATCGCCATCGCGAACATCTTGCGTGCGTGCGGCTCGGTTCGGTCGCGCAGCAAATGCCATGCGCCAACCGCCCCCACCACCAGCGCGGTCGTCAGATAAGCACCCATCACCGTGTGGATAAGCCGGTAGGGAAAGCTGGGGTTGAAGATGACTGACAGCCAGCCATCGACCATCACGAACTGACCCTTGTCGTTCATGCCCCAGCCCTGCGGCGTCTGCATCCAGCTATTGGCGGAAAGGATCCAAAAGGCGGAAATGAACGTGCCAACGGCCACCATCAGCGTGGCGGCGAAGTGCAGCTTTGGCCCCACCTTGCTCATCCCGAACAGCATTACCCCCAGAAAACCGGCTTCCAGGAAAAATGCCGTCAACACCTCATAAGCGAGCAAC
>JBBQDD010000157.1:0-5991 GCA_038319335.1 Sphingomonadales bacterium | reverse complement strand
CGTGAAGGGCACCGGCAAGGACGGTCGGCTGACCAAGGATGATGTCCTCGCCGCCGCCAGTGCCCCCGCGCAGGTTGTGGCGACCCCCGCTCCGGCTCCGGCCCCGGCCGCCGCCCTGCCAAGCGCGGCCAACACAGGTGCGCGCAAGGAAGAGCGCGTGCGGATGACGCGACTGCGCCAGACGATCGCAAAGCGCCTGAAGGAAGCGCAGAACAGCGCTGCCATGCTCACGACATTCAACGATGTCGATATGAGCGCCGTGATAGAGGCGCGGAACAAGTACAAGGATTTGTTCGAGAAAAAGCACGGCGTGCGGCTGGGCTTCATGGGATTTTTTGCCAAGGCCGCGTGCATGGCGCTGAAGGATATCCCCAGCGTCAACGCCTCAATCGAGGGCGATGAAATCGTCTATCACGATTACGCCGACATCTCGGTCGCGGTGTCATCACCCGGCGGATTAGTCGTGCCGGTGATCCGCAATGCAGACCAGATGTCCGTCGCCCAAATCGAACGCACGATCGGCGATTTCGGCAAGCGCGCCAAGGACGGCACGCTGAAGATGGACGAGATGCTGGGCGGCACCTTTACCATTTCCAACGGCGGCGTGTTCGGCAGCCTGATGTCCACCCCGATCATCAACCCGCCGCAGAGTGCGGTACTTGGCCTGCACCGCATCGAGGATCGCCCGGTCGTGCGCGACGGCCAGGTGGTGGTGCGTCCGATGATGTATCTGGCGCTCAGCTATGATCACCGCCTGATCGACGGGCGCGAGGCGGTGACGTTCCTGGTCGCGCTGAAGAACGCGATTGAGGACCCGACGCGGATTTTGATCGATTTGTGACGTGGTGGGCGAATTGCCTCTTCCACCATGGCTTGCGCGGCCCGATCTACCTCGAGGGAGCATCGGGTGGCGGATGGGACCCGGCCAGGACGCTTATGAGGTGTTCCGCGATTGGTTCGTTGCGTTGAACGATGCCGACGCTGCTATGTTTGTCGATGAGCACCCTGAGCCAGAAGAGTGGGAGGGTTGGTTTCATCAAGTTCGGACGGATGATTGGGACTAGAAAATGGCTGATTACGATTACGACGTTCTCATCATCGGCTCCGGCCCCGGCGGCTATGTCGCGGCGATCCGTGCTGCGCAGTTGGGGCTGAAAACCGCCTGTGTCGAGGCGCGGGAGACGTTGGGGGGCACCTGCCTGAATGTCGGCTGCATTCCTTCAAAGGCGATGCTCCACGCGTCCGAATTCTATAACGACGCCGCCAATGGCATGATGGCCAAGCTGGGTATCAAGCTGGGCAAGGTCGATCTGGATATGGATGCGCTCCATGCCCAGCGGAAGGACGCGGTGAAGCAGCTCACCGGGGGCATCGCGTTCCTGTTCAAGAAGAACAAGGTGGAGTGGCTGAAGGGCCATGCCAAGTTCACCGGCACCGATACCGTGGAAGTGGCGGGCACCAGTTACCGCGCGAAGAACATCGTCATCGCGACTGGTTCCAGCGTCACGCCGTTGCCCGGCGTCAACGTCGATAACGACAAGCAGATCATCGTCGATTCCACTGGCGCGCTTGAGCTGGCCAAGGTGCCTGAGCATCTCGTCGTGATTGGCGGCGGGGTGATCGGGCTGGAACTGGGATCGGTGTGGAAGCGGCTGGGCGCGAAGGTGACGTGCGTCGAATATCTCGACCAGATCCTTCCCGGTTTCGACGGCGATGTTCGTAAGGAAGCGAACAAGATATTCAAGAAACAGGGCATCGAGTTCAAGTTGTCGACCAAGGTTACGGGCGTGGCCGTGAATGGCGCAACCGCGACGATCACCGTGGAGCCAGCTGCGGGCGGCACGGCGGAAACGCTCACCGCCGATTGCGTGCTGGTCTCGATCGGCCGCCGCCCCAACACCGACGGGCTGAACCTGGCAGCCGCAGGCATCACCCCCAACCAGCGCGGCCAGATCGAGATTGATCACAGCTTCAAGACGGGCGTGCCCGGCATCTGGGCGATCGGCGATGTCGTTCCCGGCCCGATGCTGGCGCACAAGGCGGAGGATGAGGGGATTGCGGTGGCCGAGAATATAGCTGGCCTCACCGGCATCGTGAACCATGACGTGATCCCCAGCGTCGTCTATACTTGGCCCGAAATCGCGGGCGTCGGCCTGACCGAGGAAGCAGCGAAGGCGCGCGGCGAGGTGAAGATCGGCAAATTCCCGATGATGGCCAACAGCCGCGCCAAGACGAACCATGAACCCGACGGCTTTGTGAAGGTGATCGCCGATGCGAAAACCGATCGCGTGCTCGGGGTCTGGATGATCGCCTCAGTCGCGGGTTCGATGATCGCCCAGGCAGCGCAAGCGATGGAATTCGGCGCGACGAGCGAAGACATCGCCTACACCTGCCACGCCCACCCAACGCACGCCGAAGCCTTCAAGGAAGCGGCGATGGGCGTAACGGGGAAGGCGATTCATATTTGATCAGAAGCTGCCGACTGGCTCAGTTATCGTTGATCCACTTGATTCTTCTCGCACGATAATCGGCAATAGGATTATTGTCCTTATCGCGAGCCGGAATATATCGCGCCCGTTGCAAAATCGCGGCACACGCGGTTCGATCAAGTTCATCAGAACCGCTCGAGCCAATCACTCTGCAATCGCTTGTGGTGCCGTCGACGCCGATCTTCCAAAGGATTGTCGTCACGCCCTCTTCGCCATTTAGGAGAGGGTCGATGGGATAATCGTCTGCGCGAAGCCACCCTTCATCTTTAGGCACGGCTGGCGTGACAACGGCCATTTTTTGTTCGGGCGAAATCCCCCAACTTTTTAATAGGTCGACCCCACAGGCATCGAGTGCTGCCCTGGCATTTTTCAAACCACCCACCACAAACAGCAGTGCTGGTTTGCCGGCAAAGCTCATCGATACTTGGCCGCTGGCGGTCATTCCCTCAAGGCTGTCACGATCGATAATCATTGTCGAAATTCGATTGGTTTGCTTTGCCCGAACGAAACTCGTGAACTTTGGCATGATGGGTTTGGTATCGGGACCGGCAACTACAGTGGCAATGCCTTGCCGCCGTGATCGTGCTTGCCTGTCGGGTGCAACAATGAAGAGGTCGGCGGTTTGGGTTAGCGGCATTGGGCGCAGGCCAAGCGTTATCTGCTCGGCGCCATTGGCATAGGTTCGGCTAAGGACGCAGGCATTCTTGGCATATTCCAACGACCATTGGCTGGTGGGCTGCATGGGTGCGGGCAGCGTTTGCGCCGTCGCTTGTCCGGTGAATGCCGCCAGGATCATCCCCATCATCCGCATGAATTGAGCCCTGTCGCCGTTGTCATCGACTGAAATATGGCCGTGCATCCACAGCCGGTCAATTATCCCGCATTCACAGCAGAGCCATTAAATTCGGCCTGACCAACAAGGGCATCACCTATGGCTGGCACGCCCACCCAACCGACGCTGAGGTGTTCGGGGAAGCGGCAATGGGCAAAGCCACTGACGTTTGATCGCAGGTCGTAGCATGACGCTAAAAGCGTCCAACCGCGCGGTGGAAGAGTCAATTTGGCAGCGCCCACCTGACCAGCCTCGTCCGGTGGCTGATGACGGGTGTGTCACCCGCGCCCTTAGCGGGAATGTATCGAGCGCGCTTGAGGATCGCGGCACATGAAGCTTGGTCCAGTTCTGAAAAACCACTCGATTGAACAACTCGGCAATCGTGTGCGCGGCCGTCCAGCCCAATTGTCCAGAATATCTTGGTGGTGCCTTCGTGACGTTGATCGACCGCAATCTTCGGAAAGTCCTCTAATGTTATCCAATTTGGATTATCGCTTGAGACTTTGGCTGGCGTTACAATTTGTCGCTCTGCTTGCGGGTCGCCCCCCCATTTTATCATCAGGTCGTCGGTGCAGCGATTTAGCGCCGATATGACATCTGTCGTCCCCCGAAGGGCAAAATGCCGACCCGGTTGGTTTGCGAGTTCAATCCGCAGAATCGGGGAGACAAGGATACTTTCGAAATTACGGCTTGTCATCGTGATCTTCACGACGCGTTTGTTGCTGGTCTGCGAAATTCCGCTTGAGAAGGCGGATGTTTCCAACGGTGCCGAGTCCCCAAGCGCCAGCACCACTTTACCGCTGTTCGGCAATGCCACTGGCTTTGCAAAAACGAGCGCAATTTCGGAATATTCGGTCGCCGGCTGCGTAATGATCGCCAATTGGATCTGTTCGCTTTTTTCACCAAACGTCCGTGACAAAACGCACTGACTGTCCGCATAGTCCATCGACCATGGTCCCGATGGCTGCATCGGCTGCGGCATCGTTGTTGGACCCACTTGTGCCATTGTCAGCGCCAACATGACTGCGTTCATTGTCATCACTGCTTCCGCACAAAGCCCAGCCCAATCGACAATTCATGCGCGTTTCCCGATTTCCGGTCAACCAACCGGCATCGGCCGATTCAGCAATTGTTCGATCGAAAGGGGCAGGTTTTTAGGCCGGCAGTCTGCGCTAGGCCAATCCCCCGCTGCACATCAGGCGCGCCAGCCGGTTCCTGCATATTCCATGATGCCTGCCGTCTGTTCTGCGATGGCATCGCCGAAATAGCGCGAGCCGACACGCAGTGCGAGGTCGATCCCCGCGCTCAGCCCGCCGGATGTGGCGATGCGGCCTGATTCAACAAAGCGGGGGCCGCGCCGCAGATCGATGCGGGGGAAGGATTTGGCGAAATTATCGGATGCGCGCTGGTTGGTCGTCATCGGTATCCCGTCGAGCAGCCCCGTTTTGGCGAGCTGAAATGCGCCGGTGCAGATCGACATCGTCAGCGCGGCATGGGTGTGCGATTGCTGTATCCACCGGTGAATCGCCGATGTTTCGGCGGTGAACGGGGTCGGCTGGTCAAAATGCGGCACCACGACGATGTCAGGCGTCGGCGCAGTGTCGATGGTGAAGTGCGGCACCATCACCAGCCCCCCGGATGCGCGAACAGGCGCCAGGCTTTCCGCGACCGTGTACATCTGGAATGCGGGTTCCTGCGCATCGGGGGAAGCGTAGGTATCCTGAAAAGTCTCCCACGGCCCCGCCACATCGATCACCTGCACACCGGGGTTGATGGCGAACGCGACCCGGATCTGCCGGCCCTTGGGCGCGATCAGGGGCTCGCGCGAGATAATGCCGGGCAGGTATGAAAATCCGTCGCTGCGCGGTTGCGCCGGGGCAGCGCCGCGATCCGAACACCCGGCCACCACAAACGGCGCAGCCAGCAGCAATTGCCCAAATTGTCGACGCTGAATCATCAAAACCCCTTTGCTGACGACCGGGCCATTCCCGGTACCTTTGCCCTTCCCAGTTCGGGCAAACGACAGGATCGGTTACACCAGGGTGCATGCCTGTGCGGGTTAGACGCCACGACCGAAGTCGGCAGAGGGAAGAGCCGATCGCATAAGCTGCCAAATGGGCTGAATCAGGCAGCGACGGGATCAGTCGTGACGTCCGCGTCGGCATTACGATGATGCGGGGCGGGCGGCGATACGGCTAATGGCCCATGATGCGCGCCGATATTGTCACGCCGATCCTGCAGGGACGGCGCTTACAGCCCGGCTTCCACCGCAACACGGATCATGTCCGCGGTGGTGGGTGTGCCGAGCCGGTCCATCAGGATCGCGCGGTGCATCTTCACGGTTTTTTCCGACAGGCCGAGTTCGGCGGCGATCTGCTTGTTCAGCAGGCCGTTGGACGCGAGTTTCAGCACCTGCCACTGCCGCTGCGACAGCGTTTTCACCAGTTCGGCGGCGCGAATGCGGCGCAGGCTGGTGGGGGCGGGGGCGTCGTCATCAATCTCAACCTGTGATCCCAGGAAATAGACCAGTTCATCCCCATCGTCATAGATTGGCGCCACCAGCACCGCGTTGCGAAACGGCAGGCCGTCGCGCTTGTAATTTAGGATTTCGACCAGCACGGGCTTGTGCTCCCGCACGCCCTTGCGGATTTGTTCTGACAACCAGGGTTC
>JBBQDD010000156.1:0-6028 GCA_038319335.1 Sphingomonadales bacterium | reverse complement strand
GCCGTGATCGTGCGATCAATTGCCCGACCGGCAAATGCACCGCCAACGCCGCCTGCAACCGTGCCCAACAAACCGCCACCAAGCGCGTTGCCGACGACGGCACCGCCAACGCCACCGGCGATCAGACCGGTCGTGCCATCCGAACGGCGGCAATAGGTTTTACCATTACGGGTATAAACACGCGCCTTATAGTGCTTCTTGTGCGCCTGTGCTTCGCCCGAGAACGAAACCGTGGCGACTGGAACAACGAGCGAAACTGCGGTCAACGCCATCAAAAACTTACGCATCGAATAAACTCCCTTACTTTTCGCAGAATGATATCGGGGTAACGCTTCGAAGGTGAAACGAGTTTCATGAACCTAAAACAACAATCGGTTCATCTGGGGTGTGTTGTGAAAAAATCGTGCCGAGCTGTGCACATTCTGTCCACGATATCCACGTTATCCACAGCCCCATACGATCCAATCCCGCTTGGAGCGACTCGGATTTAATGACAGCATCATGACTGTAAGCAGTTGATTGAAACGCGGGAAACCAAATTGAGATCAGCGGCTTAGGCTGGAATTGCCTGCAGGTGCCGCAAGGAAACCGTGGGAACGTCTGGTGGGATGTTGATCGGTGGACGGGGCGAGCACGCGCAAGCGGGCAACGTGCGGAAAGCCGGGCCGACAGCCGAATGTTCCGAGCCGCGTGAAAGGGGGCGTCGGGGCAGGATGCAAGCTGCCGGTGGGGCGCGGGTTCGCAAGGGCCCGGACCAAACCGGCGGGGAGCGCCCAAAACGCAAAGCCTGATGCCCCCCGCGGCACCGGCAGAGCATGCCGCCGAAACCAGAAGGCGCAGGGCGTGTGCAAGCACGACCAAGCGGATCGAAGTCCGGCGACCGGGGGTCGGCAGCAATGCCGGCCCCCATTTTGGTTTCGGCCCGCTCCGTTGCCCGCGCGCTATCCGGCGCAGCTCGCCCCATCTTGCCGCGCAGGCGCAATCGCCGATCAGTACTGCAAACCCGCCGCTCGCATGGCCCGTCGGTTGCGGCTAGACCCGTCCGATGTTTCCCGATCTGCTCACGCCCAGTCCCCCTGCGCGGGCTGCCTGGCTCGATCTGGCGGGGCTCGCGGTATTTGCCGCGTCCGGCGCGCTGGCGGCCGCAAAGCGCGGGCAGACGATCGTCACGCTGGCCTTTTTCGCGCTCGTCACCGGGGTGGGCGGCGGCACGGTACGCGATCTGATGATCAGCGCGCCGGTATTTTGGGTGCATGACAGCCGGGCAGCGGCCATGTGCCTGATCGTGGCTTTCCTGATCTGGTTGACGCCGGTGCGCTGGTGGCAGGGCGCAGCCCTTGCCTGGTTCGATGCGGTCGGGCTGGCGGCCTATGCCGTGTTCGGCGCGGCCAAGGCGCTGGCGTACGGCGTGCCACCCGTGCCCGCTGCGTTGATGGGCGTGGTAACGGCATGCGTGGGCGGCATCATCCGCGATGTACTGGCGGGCGAGCCCTCCATCATCATGCGGCCGGAGATATATGTAACCGCCGCAGCGCTGGCCGCCGAGCTGTACGTGATGCTTGTTGCCATCGGGGTGCCCGGCCCCATCGCGGCGATTGTTGCGGCGGCGGCCGGTTTTGCGCTTCGGGCAGCGGCAATCAGTTTGAAACTGGCGCTGCCTGCCTATCGCGGCGGCGGCAGTTAAGCCCGAACGAGCCCCACTTCGCTGAACGGGCGTGGCTCGACAGGAGGGACGCTGGGTTCGTTCAGTTCGCACTGCCAGAAGCCGACATCGATCCACTGGCCCTGTTTGTATCCGACTTCACGGTACACCCCGGCGCGGCGAAAGCCGACGGCTTCGTGCAAGCGAATGGAGCCGTCATTGGGCAGCGCGATGGCCCCGATCGCCTGGGTAAAGCCCTGCACCCGAAGCGTATCGATCAGCGCCTCGTACAACAGCCGCCCTGCACCCTGTCCCTGCACTGCGCCCGCGACATAGATCGATGTTTCAACGACATAGCGATAGGCCGGGCGGTCACGAAACTGGCCGGCATAGGCATAGGCGAGCACCCCGCCGCCGTCTGGATCGCCATTGGTGGCGACCAGCCAGGGGTATAGCCCGCCCGACGCCGCCATGCGCGTGCGCATCTGCCGGGTATCGGGGGCATCGGTTTCGAACGATACCGTGCCGCTGAGCACGAACGGGGCATAGATTGCGGCGATGGCGGCGGCGTCATCCGGTTGCGCCGGACGGATTGCGATCACAGGCCCAACCGCGCCAGCACGACGTCCATCAGGCGCAGATCGTCACGGCCCGGCGCAGCGGGGGCAAGGCCGCCGCATTCCAGGCAGCGCGCCTGCACCGATCCGCCCAGCGCCAGTCGCCGCACATCGGCCAGCGCCTGGGCAAACACCGCGCGACGATCCCGCGCGATCCGGGCAAATGCGTCGCCCGGTTGATCGGCTTCCTCATCATCGTCCTTGCGGCCAAAACCACTGGCGAAACGTGCAAACCAGCCCGGCTTTTTTTCCAGATATTCGGCATGGACCTTGGCCGGATCGAGCTTCGCGCGGCGCGCGGCTTCGTCGATCGCATCCTGCAACGTGCCGAAGCGGTCAACCAACCCGATCTGGCGTGCCGTGCCGCCGTCCCACACGCGGCCCTGGGCGATGCTATCGACCTTTTCGACGGTCATCTTGCGCGCCGATGCCACCCGCGACAGGAACTGGGCATAGCCATGCTCGATGCCCGCCTGCAGGATGGAATCCACTTCGGTATTGGTGCCCGCAAACACATCGGGCTGGCCTGACAGCGGGCTGCTCTTCACGCCGTCTGCCGTGATGCCCAGCTTTTTCAGGCTGTTCTCAAAGGTCGGGATGATGCCAAAAATGCCAATCGATCCGGTTATCGTATTGGGTTCGGCAAAAATCACGTCGCCCGCCGTCGCCACCCAGTAACCGCCCGATGCCGCAACCGACCCCATCGAGATCACCACCGGCAGCTTCTGCGCCTTTGCCTCAAGCACGGCGCGGCGGATCGTTTCCGATGCAAGCGCCGACCCACCCGGTGAATCGACCCGCACCACCAGCGCCTTCAGCGTCTTCTTGGCCAGGCCATCGAGCACCAGCTTCGAAATCGTCGTGCCGCCGGCAGTGCCGGGGCCGGCCTTGCCATCGACAATGTCGCCAGCCACCGTGATCACGCCAATCGCATCGCCCGTGCTGGGCGCCGGATTGGCCTTCAGGAAATCATCATATTTGATGGCGTTGAACGTCGGTGCGCCATTGCCGCTTTTCTGCCCCGCCAGCGCGATCACCCGCTGGTTGAATTCGGCGCGATCGCCCAGCTTGTCGACCAGCCCTGCCTTCATGTTCGCCACCGCGATGTCGCCGCCCGTTGCAGCAACCGCCGCCGCTGGCGTGGCCAGGAACTGCGCTGACTGCGCCTTGGGTCGTGCCTTGGCGACAGCATCCTTCCAGTCGGTGAGCAGCGAACCGTACAGCGCCTCGCTCGCCGCGCGCGCCTCAGGCGACTGATCGGCGCGGGTATAGGGTTCGACGAACGACTTGAACTTGCCGACCCGGTAGACGTGGACATTGACGCCCAGCTTGTCGATCAGCCCCTTGTAGTAAAGCTGCGACCCGCCCGGCCCCGTAAACAGCGTGGCGCCCATCGGGTTCATCCAGATTTCACTGGCGTTGGCGGCGAGGCGATACCCCGAATCGGTATAGCCCGTGGCATAGGCAAGCACCGGCTTGCCGCTGCTGCGCACCCGGCCCAGCGCCGATGCCACTTCGCTGACGGCAGCCGGATAACCGCCTGCAAAACTGTCGAGATCAAGCACGATCGCCTTGACGCGCTTGTCGTCCTTGGCGGCATCGATCACGCGGACCAGATCGCGCAGGCGAATCTCGCGCGGGCCATTATCGCCGCCAAAACTGAACTGAGCCTCAGCCGGTTGCTCGACGATTGTCCCGGCCAGATCGAGCACCAGCGCGCCGTCGCGCACGCCGCCAGCATTGGGCTTTGCCGAAAGCGCGGCAAACAAGGTGCCAAAGAACAACAGCATCGCGATCAGGACGAGCCCGTCCTTGATGCCAACCAGCAGTTTCCAGGCTCCACGCACCAGTTTCACCTTGTTTGCTCCCTATTCGGATCGTTGTTCGGCATGCTGCCGGATATGCCGGCCGATCGCGCTATCGCTACCCTAAGCACCGGGGCGAGTAAACGCCCCGTATTAGGCTGGCAATACAGGCTTGGGACGGTCCACCCCCACCGCGGTTTGCCGATTTTATCCCGTGGCCACGCCTTGACGAATCAAGCCTTCGTCCACATATGCGCCTTGCTGGCACTCACCAATGGCGAGTGCTAACGACCATTTCACTCTGACCTTATGGAAAGGATCGAACGCATGAACTTTCGTCCCTTGCACGATCGCGTTCTCGTTCGCCGCGTTGAAGCCGAAGAAAACACGGCCGGCGGCATCATCATCCCCGAAACCGCCAAGGAAAAGCCGCAGGAAGGCGAAGTCGTCTCTGTCGGCACCGGCACCCGCGCCGATGACGGCAAGATCACCCCGCTGGACGTCAAGGCCGGCGACAAGATTCTGTTCGGCAAATGGTCCGGCACCGAGGTCAAGGTTGGCGGCGAAGACCTGCTGATCATGAAGGAATCGGACATTCTCGGCATCGTTGGCTGAGCCACGCGCCCGACCGAACCAATTTCGTCACCCCAGCACAAGCTGGGGTCTCAAGCGGTTGAGGCACGCCTCAGCCCCACAAGGTCCCAGCTTTCGCTGGGGCGACGCAACTTTGAAAAGGACTATTCAACATGGCAGCCAAGGACGTAAAATTTTCGCGTGACGCACGTGAACGCATTCTGCGCGGCGTCGATATTCTCGCCGATGCCGTCAAGGTAACGCTGGGGCCAAAGGGCCGCAACGTTGTGATCGACAAGAGCTTCGGTGCGCCCCGCATCACCAAGGACGGTGTTACCGTCGCCAAGGAAATCGAACTGAAGGACAAGTTCGAGAATATGGGCGCACAGATGCTGCGCGAAGTCGCCAGCAAGACCAATGATGTTGCCGGTGACGGCACCACCACCGCGACCGTGCTCGCCCAGGCGATTGTTCGTGAAGGCATGAAGTCGGTTGCGGCCGGCATGAACCCGATGGACCTGAAGCGCGGCATCGACCTCGCCGTCATCGAAGTCGTCAAGGACCTGAAGGCGCGCTCCAAGCCCGTTTCCGGCACCAAGGAAATCGCCCAGGTCGGCATCATCTCGGCCAATGGCGACACCGTCGTCGGCGAGAAGATCGCTGAAGCGATGGAAAAGGTCGGCAAGGAAGGCGTGATCACCGTCGAGGAAGCCAAGGGCCTCGAATTCGAGCTCGATGTCGTTGAAGGCATGCAGTTCGACCGTGGGTATCTGTCGCCCTACTTCATCACCAACCCGGAAAAGATGTCGGTCGAACTGAACGATCCGTACATCCTGATCCATGAAAAGAAGCTGTCGAACCTGCAGGCGATGCTCCCGATTCTGGAAGCAGTCGTTCAGTCGGGCCGTCCGCTGCTGATCATCGCCGAAGACATCGAAGGTGAGGCTCTGGCCACGCTCGTCGTGAACAAGCTGCGCGGTGGCCTGAAGGTCGCAGCAGTCAAGGCTCCAGGCTTTGGCGATCGTCGCAAGGCAATGCTGGAAGACATCGCGATCCTGACCAAGGGCGAGATGATTTCGGAAGACCTGGGCATCAAGCTCGAGTCCGTCACTGTCGGCATGCTCGGCACCGCCAAGCGCGTCACGATCGACAAGGACAACACCACCATCGTCGATGGTGCTGGCGACCACGACGCGATCAAGGCCCGCACCGATGCGATCCGCCAGCAGATCGAAAACACGACGTCGGATTACGACAAGGAAAAGCTGCAGGAGCGTCTGGCCAAGCTGGCTGGCGGTGTTGCGGTGATCAAGGTCGGTGGTTCGACCGAGGTTGAAGTCAAGGAGCGCAAGGACCGCGTTGACGACGCGCTGCACGCAACCCGTGCAGCT
>JBBQDD010000155.1:0-6044 GCA_038319335.1 Sphingomonadales bacterium | reverse complement strand
AGGGTGAGTTCGGAATCGGTTTCGCCCAGTTCCCGCGCTTTTTCGATCAAGGCGGCGGCGGCGGCATAGTGTTTTTGCCCATATTCCATCACGCCGCGGCGATAGGTGAAGCGTGCGCGGTCCTTGGGGTCGGTCTTGGGGTCGGCAATGAGATCGTCGAGCGGCTTTGCCAGCGAGATTTCAAGCCTGCGATACACCGCCGCATCGCCATTGGCGGCTTGTTCTATCCGGTTGCTTTCAAGCTGAAGGCGAAAAAGCCTCGCGTAATAAACCTCATCCTCGCTTTTGGCGGCGGCTTCTGACGCGATCACGGCAGGCTCGGCGGCAGCAACATTCTTGGCCTTCAACTGCGTCTGCGCCTCAAGCGCGGCCTTGCGGAATTCGGGGCTCAACACAGGGCCCTTGGGCGCCTTTTCTTCCTTCTTTGCGTCAGCGGCCACGGGCAGCATCAGCCCGGCAGTGCCGACGAGAAGTGCAGCGGCCAGCGCCGCTTTTGACAATTTGGTCATCTCAGAACTCTCCTGAAGCCGTTTTCAGCCTGTAATGCGCTGTGCCATACCGGTGGTGCCCGCCCCATACAAGCGACCCTTATGGGCAGGCGATATCATTAAAAATCGACGGCCAATGTGACGGTGATCGACTGAACGGTGATTGAACGGTGCTTGAACGCCTGCGGCCGTCTTTGGCTCCGCCACAAACCGCTTTGACCCGCGCGGCGCGCGACGGTAGCAGACGGCGATGATCGCCATTCTCTCCCCCGCCAAGACGCTCGATTTGTCCTCCCCGCTACCAGCCATCGCAGCAACGGCGCCGCGTTTCAGCGACGACGCGACCCGGCTGGCCGCCGCAGCCGCTAATCTCGGCAAAAAGCGTTTGGGCAAGCTGATGGATATTTCCGACAAGCTCGCCAAGCTCAATGCGGATCGCTTCAAGGGTTTCATAGATCAGCCAGAGCGCCCTGCCCTGTTCACCTTTGCAGGTGATGTTTATGTGGGCCTGGAAGCCAGGACGCTTGATGATCCGGCGATCGATTTCGCCCAGGCCCACATCCGGATGCTGTCGGGCCTGTACGGGCTGCTCCGCCCGCTCGATTCGATGCGACCGTATCGGCTGGAAATGGGCACGCGCTGGGCGCCGCGCCGCAAAAGCCTGTACGCCTATTGGGGCACGCGGATCGCCGACGCGCTGGCCGCCGATGTTGCAGAAGAAGGATCGGGCGTCGTCCTGAACCTTGCCAGCCAGGAATATTGGCATGCCGTGGCGGGTAATTTGCCCAGCGACGTGCGCGTGATTGATGTCGATTTTCGCGAACCCGGCCCCGATGGCCCCCGCTTCATCAGCTTCAATGCCAAGCGTGCACGCGGGATGATGGCGCGCTGGCTGTGCGAACACCAGATAACCGATGTGGCGGCGATGCAGGGCTTTGACAGCGACGGCTACCGCTTTGTCGCGGCGGACAGCACGGCAAACCGCTGGCTGTTTTCGCGGGCATGAGCGCAGCCATCGTCATCGGCGCATCGGGCGGTATCGGCGGCGCGATTGCCGATGCGCTGGCCGATGAAGGGGCGTTCAGCGTCGTCCACCGCTTCGCCCGGTCGCTGACCGGCGCAGGCCATATCGACATCACGGACGAGGCGAGCATCGCCGCTGCCGCCGCAATCGTCGCGACGGGGCCAGCGCCAACGTTGGTATTTGTCGCCACGGGCATTCTGCACGATGGGCCATCGGGCCCGGAAAAGGCACTGAAGGAACTTGATCCGGCATGGCTGGCGCACGTCTATGCCGTCAACGCAATCGGCCCGGCGCTGGTCGCCAAGCATTTCCTGCCGCTGATGCCAAAGGCGGGCCGCACGGTGTTCGCCGCGCTGTCGGCCCGGGTGGGCAGCATTTCCGATAACCGGATGGGCGGCTGGCACGGCTACCGTGCGTCGAAAGCCGCGCTCAACCAGCTGATCCGCAATATCGCCATCGAGGAACGCCGCCGCAATTCCAGTTCCATCGTGGTGGCCCTCCACCCCGGCACGGTCGATACCGCGCTGTCAAAGCCGTTCCAGGGCAATGTCGCGGCGGGCCATCTGTTCGATGCCGGGCGGGCAGCGGTGCAATTGCTCGACGTGCTGGACGGCCTGCGCGCGCCCGACAGCGGCAAGCTGTTCGCGTGGGACGGAGTCGAGGTAACGCCGTAGAATTTGATCACATTAGAGAGCGACGTGCCATCAATCGGAAGGTTCATCCCGCCGCTTTAACCCGCGCGATCCAGTCGTCGATCTTCTTTTCCAGCACCGCCATGGGCAGCGCGCCCGTCATCAGCACTTCGGCGTGGAACTGCCTGATGTCGAACTTGGTGCCCAGGCTCGCTTCGGCCTTGGTGCGCAGCCGCCGGATGGTGAGCTGGCCGATCTTGTACGCGAGTGCCTGGCTGGGGATGGCGATATAGCGCTCCACCTCTGCCGTGGCATCGGTGCGACCCATTGAGCTGTGCGCGAGCATATATTCAATCGATTGATCGCGGGTCCATCCCTTTGAATGCAGCCCGGTATCAACCACCAGCCGCATCGCGCGCAGCATCTCGTCGTCATAGCTCCCTTGCAGCTGGTAAGGGTCCGTCAGCATGCCGAGTTCCGGCCCCAGGCTTTCGGCATAGAGCGCCCAGCCTTCGACAAACGCGGTGTTGCCGCCAAACCGCTGGAAGGCAGGCAGCGCCGTGTTTTCCTGCGCCAGGCTGATCTGGAAATGATGGCCCGGCACCGCTTCATGCAGGAACAATGTTTCAATGCCGGGCAAGGTGCGCGACGGCAGATCATAGGTGTTGAAATAGAAAACACCGGGCCGCGATCCATCCGGCGTGCCCTGGTTATACGATCCGCCGGCATCGTTCTTTTCGCGGAACGCAGGGACCGGGCGAATCTCCAGCGGTGCCTTGGGCAGGGTTGAAAACAGATTGCCCACCGTCGCATCAACGCGCTTGCCGACCGCATAATAGCGCGCCGTCAGGTCTTCCTTCGACTTTGGTTTGAACTGCGGATCGGTGCGGATGTAATTGAAGAATTCGGGCAGCGTACCCTTGAAGCCAACCCGCGCCTTCACCGCCTCCATACCCTTGGTAATCCGCTCGACTTCCGACAGGCCGAGCGCGTGGATCGCCTCTGGCGTCATGTCGGTCGTCGTGGTGCTGGAGATGAGGTAGCGGTACAGCGCAGGCCCGCCCGGCATGCCGCTCAATCCCACGCTCTCACGGGCAACGGGCAGGTACTCGTTCTTCAAAAAGTCGTGCAGGCGCTTGAAAGCCGGGTTCACCTTGTTGCCGACCATATCGGCATAGGCCGCCGTCAGCCGGGCCTTGTCGGCCGCGCTGAAGCTCTCCGGGAATTTCGTGACGGGCTTGTACATTACCGCGTCTTCAATCTTCGGCGCGACCAGCAGCTCAAGCTGCCCGATCATGTTGTTCACCACCAGCTTGGGCTGGACGACGCCCGATTTCATGCCCTCGCGAAAACGCACGATGCTCGCATCGATCGCGGCGACAAAGCCGTCGGTGCGCTTCAGGCTGTCCTCAAAATCCTTCACCGTCTTGAACGGAGCCGCGCCCTCGCCCGATGACAGATCGGGGAAAAACGTATGGAAGCCAAAAAAATGGTCGATCGGGCGCACGATGGTGGCCGCAATCAGCGCGGGGTCGAAACCTTTCAGATCACTGGTGCGCTGCCATTTGAAGACGTCATAGCTGACCTTGTCGTCATCGCTGAGCGCTGCGCGATCAATCGCGGCGAGGCCGGCCAGATCATCCTCGGCTGCCTTTTTCTCTGCGGCGAGATGCGCGTCCGACAGATAATCGCCGAACTGGTCCGCATAGCGCAGATCACCGCGGAAAATGCCCTGGATGGGGTTGCGCTTCAGACTGCTTTCGTCGCTGGCAGTAAACAGCGCCTGCAACCGCGCAGCGGGGGTATTGGCCGCCGACGATGCGGCGGCTGGGGCGGTTTGCGCGACGGCAGGCGCGCATGGTGCGATGGAAAGCGTGGCTGCAGTAAGCAGCAGCGACAGGGAAAGGCGCATGGGGGTGGTCTCCGAAACAGGCCGTATTACTGAGCTAATACGCAACGCCTAACCCGCAATTTTGGCGCTGTAAACTGCCCTGTCGTGAACCCGCTGGATATCTCGCGCATTATGCAGAACGATATGATGCCTGAGACGACATGGTGCTTGAGATGACACCGTCGGGCCGGACTGGCCGGGGATTGCCGCGCTTGCCTGCTCAAGTTAGAGTCCTGCTGGCGCCGGAAAGGGCCCAGCCAATATGATCGCCCAGTCATGGGAATCCCTCGTAACGCGCCGAAACGTCAGCTTCGCAGAGGCATTGGTGGGCAGCGCGGCTTGCATTTCGCTGCCCTCCCTGCTGCGCCTGGCCATGACACCCGCGTTGGGAACGACATTGCCCTACTCCACCTATTTTCCAGCGGTTTTGCTGGCGACGATTCTGTGGGGCGCACGCTGGGGGACCGCGGTTCTTGTTACCTCTGGCCTTGTGGCAGGCTATTTGTTCACCACGTCAATCTCGATCAATCAGCCCAGCGGCGTGGGCTTAGCGGCGCTGGCGCTGTTCATCTGCGCCGGGGGTGTCGTGATCGCGACCGGACTGGGGCTTCGCCGCGCGCTCATCAAGCTTCACGCTGCGCAGGAGGCCGAACTGCTGCGCAAGTCAGAGATGCAGCACCGGCTGAAAAACACGATTGCCATCGTTCAGTCCTTCGCGTTGTTCCTGTCGAGAAAAGCAAGCGACCCGGCAGACTTCTACCAAAGGCTGGAGACACGGCTACAGGCCTTGGCCACGGCAAGTGACATGCTGTTTGCGGGGCATTTCGAAACATGCGCGCTGCCCCATGTGGCAGAGGCTGCGCTGGCGGCATTCGCGCATGATGGACGGCTTGTTCTTGCAGGCCCGCCCCAGGCGCTGAAGCCGGAAAGTTGCGAGCCGCTGATGCTGGCCTTGCACGAACTCGCCACCAACGCGCACAAATATGGTGCGCTTTCAGTGCCGACCGGCAGCGTGGAACTATCCTGGCAGACATCGACCGAAAAGCCGCCAAAATGTGTCTTGCACTGGACGGAGAAGGGCGGGCCGCAGGTCCGGCCCCCGGTGCGGTCCGGCCTTGGCAGTCGGCTGCTCAAGCCGCAGCGGGGACTTGATGACGTCACGATCGCGTATGAACCATCCGGCGTGATCTGCGCGCTGACGGTGCCGGTTACCGCTGGGTGACCATGCACAGGTGCGCCGACGCAGGATAACGCGTCGCCGTCATCTTAGCCATGACGCCCGCCCCTCCGCCTGCACGCCACCCCTCGCGCACGCACGCGCGCAGGCGTGACATATGCGGCGTACCGGTCTAAACCCGTCACCGAACTGAAACACCATCCGAAAGCACCCGAAAATTGACCGACGAGACGCTGCTCGCCGACCCTTCTGACGTTACGCCGATCTCCATCGTTGATGAGATGCGGTCGAGCTACCTCGATTATGCGATGAGCGTCATCGTGTCGCGCGCGCTGCCTGATGTGCGCGACGGGTTGAAGCCTGTGCACCGCCGCATCCTTTATGCCAGCCAGGAGGGTGGCTTCGTCCCCGGCAAGCCGTACCGCAAATGCGCCAAGATCGTCGGCGACGTGATGGGCAATTATCACCCGCATGGCGACAGCTCGATCTACATGGCGCTCGCCCGGCTCGCACAGGATTGGGCGATGCGGGTGATGCTGATGGATGGCCAGGGCAATTTCGGGTCGATGGACCCCGATATGCCCGCGTCGATGCGCTACACTGAGGCGCGGCTGACCAAGGCGGCGATGATGCTGCTGAGCGATATCGACAAGGATACCGTCGATTTCGCGCCGAATTATGACGGATCGCGCGAAGAGCCGACGGTGCTGCCCGCGCGCTTCCCCAACATCCTGGTCAATGGCGCGGGCGGCATCGCCGTCGGCATGGCGACCAACATTCCGCCGCATAATCTCGGTGAAGTCGTCGATGCGTGCCTGGCCATGATCGATCG
>JBBQDD010000154.1:0-6051 GCA_038319335.1 Sphingomonadales bacterium | reverse complement strand
TTGTCATGGTCCTGGAACGTGTCGGGCAGGCGCAGCGTGCGCAGCTTCAGCCCGGCGTCGATCAGCCCGGCGTCGCTGGCGAACGTCAGCACATGCGCGCCCAGCCCGCCGACCGCGTTCTCCTCGATCGTAATCGCCACTTCATGCGTGGTGAGCAGCTTGCGGATCATCGCCTCGTCAAGCGGCTTGGCAAAGCGCAGATCGGCCACCGTGGTAGAGAGGCCCTTGGCGTCCAGCGCGTCCGCTGCCTTCAGCGCTTCGCCCAGGCGCGTGCCAAGGCTCAATATCGCCACCTTGTGGCCGGTGCGCACGATGCGGCCCTTGCCGATCGCCAGCTGCTCGGGAACCGCGGGCAGCGCCACGCCGGTGCCGTTGCCGCGCGGGTAGCGCACCGCGATCGGCCCGCTATCGTGGAGCGCTGCGGTATAGGTCATGTGGACCAGCTCCGCCTCATCGGCGGCGGCCATCACGACCATGTTGGGCAATGTCGCCAGATAGGTGATGTCGAACGATCCGGCATGGGTGCAGCCATCCGCGCCGACCAGACCCGCCCGGTCGATCGCAAAGCGCACCGGCAGGTTCTGGATGCACACATCATGCACCACCTGATCATAAGCGCGCTGCAGGAAGGTGGAGTAGATCGCGCAGAATGGCCGCATGCCCTGTGCCGCAAGCCCTGCTGCAAAGGTCACCGCATGTTGTTCGGCAATGCCCACGTCGAAGAAGCGTTCGGGGTGCGCCGCTGCAAACTTGTCCAGCCCCGTGCCCGATGGCATCGCCGCGGTGATCGCGCAGATTGTCGGGTCGCTCTCGGCCAGCGTGCTCAGCGTCTCGCCGAACACATTCTGGTACGCAGGCGGGCCCGGCGGGGCCTTTACCTGCACGCCAGACACCACGTCGAACTTCTGCACGCCGTGGTACTTGTCCGCCGCTGCCTCGGCCGGGCCATAGCCCTTGCCCTTCTTGGTGACGACATGGACCAGGATCGGACCCTGTTCGGCATCGCGGACATTTTCCAGCACCGGGATCAGATGATCCAGATTATGCCCGTCGATCGGCCCGACATAATAAAAGCCCAGCTCTTCGAACAACGTGCCGCCCATCGCGATGCCGCGCGCGAACTCGTCGGTCTTTTTCAGGCCCGATTGCAGCGGTGCTGGCAGCAGCTTGGCGACTCGCTTGGCCAGATCGCGCAGGCCCAAAAACTCGCGGCTGGAGACGATGCGCGACAGATAGGCGCTGAGCCCCCCCACCGGCGGCGCGATCGACATGTCGTTGTCGTTCAATATCACCACCAGCCGGTTGCCCGCCTGGGCTGCGTTGTTCATCGCCTCATACGCCATGCCCGCCGACATCGCCCCGTCGCCGATCACCGCAATGCCCTTGCCCGGCGTGCCTGCGATCTTGTTCGCGATCGCAAAGCCCAAGGCCGCTGAAATCGAGGTCGAGCTGTGCGCGGCACCGAACGGATCATACTCGGACTCCGAGCGCTTGGTGAACCCGCTCAAGCCCCCGCCCATCCGAAGCGTGCGGATCCGGTCGCGCCTGCCGGTCAAGATCTTGTGCGGATAGCATTGATGCCCCACGTCCCACACCAGCCGGTCATCCGGCGTGTTGAACACATAATGGATCGCCGTCGTCAGCTCGACCACGCCCAGCCCAGACCCCAGATGACCCCCCGTCACCCCCACCGCAGAGATAACCTCCGCACGCAGCTCATCCGCCAATTGCGGCAACTGATCCGCCGATAATTGGCGGATGTCAGCAGGGGTGGTGATCTTGTCCAAAAGCGGCGTTACAGGCACAGACATGCGGTGATGAATCCCTTGTTCAAGCGGCCTTCCTAATCGATTGGTACGCAAAGGTGAACAGGCGGATTGCCCGACAGGCGGGTGAGCTTGTGTCGCGAAAAGGTGCCCGATCGATCATGCCTGCCACCCCCGCCTGGCCACCCCAGTCCACCCCGCGCCTGTATATCGAACAGCCGATCGAGGCTGGGGCCCTACGGATCGACGGGCCCCAGGCGCATTATCTGATCGCGGTGATGCGGATCAAGCCGGGCGACCCGGTAAAGCTGTTCGACGGGTTGAGCGGCGAATGGCTGGCGACCGCCGCCGCCATCGGCAAGCGCGACCTGACGCTGGGGGTAACTGCGCTGCTCCGCCCGCGTGAGCCGGTGCCCGATCTGTGGCTGTGCGCCGCGCCGCTGAAAAAAGGGCGGATCGACTGGCTGATGGAAAAGGCATGCGAACTGGGCGTCGACCGGGTGGTGCCCGTGCTGACCAGGCGTACCGTGGTTGACCGGCTGAACCTTGATCGGTTGCGTGCGCACATGATTGAGGCGAGCGAGCAATGCGGGCGCACGGCAGTGCCATCGCTTGTCGAGCCGGTGAAGCTGGTGCCGTTATTGCGGGATTGGCCCGCCGGGCGCGCGCTGTTTTTCGCCGATGAAACGGGTGGCCTTCCCGCTTTCGAGGCAATGCGCGCGCGGCCCGGACCAGCCGCAATCCTGATCGGCCCGGAAGGCGGTTTCGACGATGAGGAACGCACAGCGATCCGCGCAATTGCTTCCGCTGTCGGCGTCAGCCTTGGCCCCCGCATCCTGCGCGCCGACACGGCGGCAGCGGCGGCGGTCAGCCTGTGGATGGCGGCTGCGGGGGATTGGCAGGCGCCCGCCTAACCCACCCCACTAGCGCTGCCCCGCTGCCAGCGCTAAAGGCGCAATCCATGAGCACGAAGACCGTTTCAAAAAGCAACGCAGCGGTTATCGAGCACCGCGACCAGTTGATAGCGAGTTTTGCCAAGGGCGAAAAACCCGTCGACCGCTGGCGGATCGGCACCGAACATGAAAAATTCGTCTATGCGCTGAACGATCACCGCGCCCCTTCCTATGACGAACCCGGCGGCATCCGCGAATTGCTGATGGCGCTGACGGAGTTTGGCTGGGAACCCGTGCTGGAGGGCGGAAAGGTTATCGCGCTGAATGGCAGCGATGGCAGTGTCAGCCTGGAACCCGCTGGCCAGTTCGAGCTTTCCGGCGCGCCGCTGGATAACCTGCACCAGACCTGCGCCGAAACCGGGCGGCATCTGGAACAGGTGCTGAAGATTGGCGAGCGGTTCGGGATCGGCTTTCTGGGGCTGGGCATGTGGCCCGACAAGACCCGTGCCGAGATGCCCATCATGCCCAAGGGCCGCTATGCCATCATGCTGCGGCACATGCCGCGCGTGGGCAGCATGGGGCTGGACATGATGCTGCGAACCTGCACCATTCAGGTTAATCTGGATTACCAATCCGAAGCCGATATGGTGAAAAAATTCCGCGTTGGGTTGGCGTTACAGCCGCTCGCCACCGCACTGTTCGCCAATTCGCCGTTTACGGAGGGCAAGCCCAACGGCATGCTCTCCTATCGTAGCCATATCTGGTCAGATACTGATCCGGCGCGCACCGGCATGCTGCCCTTCGTGTTCGAGGATGGCTTTGGTTATGAGCGCTATGCCGATTACGCGCTCGATGTGCCGATGTATTTTGTCTACCGCGACGGCAAATATATCGACGCCGCGGGCCTTAGTTTCCGGGACTTTTTGAAGGGCGAACTGTCGGTGCTGCCCGGCGAATTGCCGACGACCGATGACTGGAACGACCATCTGTCGACCGCCTTTCCCGAAGTCCGGTTGAAGAGCTTTCTTGAAATGCGCGGGGCCGATGGCGGCCCGTGGAACCGCATCTGCGCACTGCCCGCCTTTTGGGTGGGGCTGTTATACGATCAGGGGGCGCTCGATGCCGCCTGGGATCTCGTCAAGAATTGGTCGATGGAGGAGCGCGAGTTGCTCCGTTCGTCAGTGCCGAAACTGGCGCTCGATGCGCCGCTGCCGGGTGGCGGCACGTTGCGTGACATTGCGGGCCAGGTGCTGGATATTTCGCACGCCGGGCTGGCGGCACGCGCGCGGCTGGATGCCGGGGGCAGCAACGAAACTGGCTTTCTCGATCCGCTGCGCGAAATCGTACGGACCGGCAAGGTGCCTGCCCAGACGCTACTCGATCGCTATCACGGCGCGTGGAACGGCGATGTCAGCAAGATTTACGAGGAAATGCGGTTCTGATCGCCAACTGGCGACCGCCCCACCAGCCAACCGAAAAATCGCGGCACGGGTCCATTGCGGGCCATCCAGGCGGTATAGGCCTGATAGTCGGGATCGGCACCCAGATGCTTCTCCTCGGTGCGGGCGCGCCAATAATAGACGCCTGATACCAGCGCCATCAGGATCGTCGCGCGGGCTGCATCGGCCAGGCTGCCGGTGCTGAGCACCGGGATAGTCGCGATCCACCAGAACAGGTTTTTGGACAGATAGGCCGGGTGGCGTGACCAGGCATAGGGCCCGTGCGTCAGGATGCCGCGGTGGGTGAGATTGGAGAAGCGCAGGCCAAACGCCATGGTCGACCAGGCATAGATCGCCGTCAGCCCGACCAGCACCGCCCCGGTAATCGCCAGCAGCACCGGGTGCCCGGCGAACCAGTGCATCCAGTCCGACGTGCCCGGATGGTAATCCAGCGGCCCGCCATTGCCCATCAGCGTGAACGGCGGATAGCAGATGAGCGCCGCCATCCACGCCTGGGCATAGGGGTTGGCGCTGCGGATGTGCGCGTCGAGCGGGCGCATGGTGAGCACATAGCCCACCGTGGCAAACGCCACGTCGATCACAAACATGAACGTAATCAGCCAGTTCGCCAGCGCGACCGGATTGTTGAGCACGACACCCCAGTCCGCGCGGATAAATTCGCCAAAGCCCGGCGGCACGATGGCCAGCATGAACGCGAGGAAGAATGCCTTCACCCCCCAGCTACGCAAATGGGCGTAAATGGCCTCAGGATCGACCTTGCCTGTGCCCATCAGCCATGTGCCCAGCGCCCAGGCCCCGTCGCGCGGGTCCACCAATTTGCGATCGATCCACATGATATAGGGAATTGATGCCACAAACAGCACCGGGGCCACGCCGCCAAACACCCACATCGCAAAGGGATAGCCACCCCATTGATTGGTCCAGTAAAAACGGAATGTGCCATAGATCAGCGCGATTCCGGCCCAGGTCGCCCATAGGCCCGCAAGCTTGGTCAGGCTGATGTCGATCGTGTCGCGCCAGGGCGTCTGCCGTGCCCAGTCGATGCCGGTGCTGGCGCGCAGGTGCACCTTGTCCACCACCACGGACCAGATCACCATCGGCACCCCGCACGCCGCGACATTCACCAGCGCGGCATGGGAGCCGTCAAAATGATAAATGCGCGCAATGGCGACCCAGATGAGCAACCCGGCAAGCCCCGCCAATCCGACTCCGGTGCTGACCGCGGAAGGCGGGCGCGGATCAGGCGCGGCGGCGGCGGCGCGGGCTAGGGCGGGATCGTGCAACATTGCGCCATTCGATAGACCCCGAATGGTAAGCAACCCGTGAAGCAAACGCTGAAATTGCGGCGCTTGCCAGGTGCCATTTGCGGTGCTGGCGCGTTATGGCCCTCATCAAAACGGGTTCGATACCCCTGAAGGAAGACTGATGACGACGATGTTGATGGCCATTGCGGCGATGCTCAGCGCGCCTGCGGCAACCACGATCCTGCCCGGCACCTGGGCCAATCCGTCAAACAGCGTGCACGTGGCGTTCAAGCCCTGCGGCAGGGCGATGTGCGGCACGATCATCTGGGCGAATGACAAGGCAAAGGCCGATGCCCGGCGCGGGGGCACCGGCAAGCTGATCGGTGCGGTGCTGTTCGAAGACTTTGTTGCAGACGGCAAGGCACGGTGGCGCGGCGCGGTTTTTATTCCCGATATCGGCCAGCGCGTTTCAGGCACCATCACCCAGGAAAACCCCCGCACCATCATTGGCGAAGGCTGCCTGATCGCCGGGCTGGGGTGCAAGTCGCAACGCTGGTCGCGGGTCAAATAGCGGCGGTGTCCGATACGCGCGGGCCGCCCCTAGACCGACCGGTAGTGGGCATCAGGCAGGGAATTCCCAACGCCGCAAACGCGGTTCCACCGTCCACCACAGCACAGAACGCAAACC
>JBBQDD010000153.1:0-6073 GCA_038319335.1 Sphingomonadales bacterium | reverse complement strand
GACGGTCTGGTCACCCAGAAAGCCCGCCGCCACCGCCGCCACGCGAACGGCATCCCGGTCGCCGTTCAGACCGGCGGTCAGCAGCCCGCGATAGCCAGCCGCCGTTGCCGGGGTAACATCACGGGTCGCGCCGAAATCGAGCAGCACCAGTTTGCCAGTGCCCTGCTGATAGCGGAAATTGGCGAAATTGGGATCGGTTTGCATCAGGCCGAAATCGAACAATTCGCGCAGCACCAGCCGGATCAGCGCGGTGATCACGCGGTTGCGCTCCGCCTGCGGGGCATCCGCCAGATGCTCGATCGCCGTTCCCTCGACGAAACTCATCGCCAGCACTTCGCCGCTGGTGAATTCAGCGTCCAGCAGCGGCACGACAAAATCGGGATCATCCGCCAACAGCGCCGCAAAACGCTGCATCTGCTGGCCTTCGCGCGTGTAATCAGCCTCCTCATGCAACTGCCGCTTGGCCTCTGCAAGCAATGGCGCGATGTCGATTTCCTTCGGCATCATCCCCGTCATCCGCAGCAGCGTGGCGACGTTGTCGACATCGGAATCGATGCTCGCCCGCACGCCGGGATATTGCACCTTGATCGCCAGCACGCGCCCGTCAGGCGTTTCGGCGCGGTGCACCTGCCCGATCGAGGCAGCGGCGATGGGGGTCGCGCCAAACCGTGCAAAGCGGCGACGCCAATCCTTGCCCCAATGTTTGGCGAGTACCTGTTGCAGCTGCTGGGGCGGCATATGGTGCGCCCGGTCGCGCAACCGGCCCAGGATCGCGCTGAGCTCTGGCGGCAGAATATCGCCTGCATCCATCGATATCATCTGCCCCAGCTTCATCGCTGCGCCGCGCAGGTGCGAAAGCTGCTCGGTCACGCGAGTAATGTTGGCGGGCGTCAGCAGCAGGTCGCTCATTTGCGGACGTTCGCCATTGGCGAGCCGCCGTGCCCCCTCGGCCATGACACCGCCCGCGACACCGCCCGCGAGCTTACCGAACACGCCGAGCCGCGACAGCCGCCCGCTGGGAATGCCCCTGCCCCGTTCCCGATCGCTATCGTCGCTCACCAGCACCTCCACCCGGCCTTGGCGCGCCGGGCCAAATGGCGTGCATTACCTCCACCTAGCTAGGGAGCGTGCCTGCCAACCGCAATCGGGCGAAAGGCGATCTTGACAGGCCGGGGTGCGTCCGTCCCGGCTCGGCTAGCTCAATGCACCACAAATCTGCCTTGCGCCGTCATTGCGAGCGCAGCGAAGCAATCCACCGTGCCTCGCGCCCGCCGCTGGATTGCTTCGCTGCGCTCGCAAAGACGATTGGCAGGTTTTACGTGCCGATTTGGCATCCGCCAGCGTTCGGGCTGAGCCTGTCGAAGCCTTGTCCTCCTGGTCCACCGTGGAGCAGAAGGTCAGCCCTTCGACGAGGTCAGGGCGAACGGTACCAGGAGAGCGATCCCTAACCTCAGCCCTCAGACAAACCCCTGATTCCATGTCGACGGGTTGTAGTTCCCGATATTGGGCAGCACGGTGGGCATATCGGTTGCGCTCACGCCGAACCAGTTGGCGAGGGTTGATGCATATTGATCGACCGCGATCGTCGGCAGCAACCGGCCCTGTCCCACATCATCGGGCGTGTTGTTGCCGATGCCTGGCGGGGCACCGTAAAAACGCCGGCCATTCACCGCGCCGCCGGTAACAAAGTGCATGCTTCCCCAGCCATGATCGGACCCGTCATCATTGGATTGCAGCGTGCGCCCGAAATCGGAAGCGGTGAAGGTCGTCACCCGGTCCGCCACGCCCAGCGCGACCGTGGTGTCGTAAAACGCGCGGATCGCACTGGCGACCAGGCCAATCTGGGTCGGGTGCTGGGTCGCCAGCGAATCATGCATGTCGAAACCGCCCAGTGACACGAAAAACACCTGCCGCCGCGCGCCCAGTTCCTGCGAAACGGAGATCAATCGCGCCACAATCCGCAGCTGATCGGCCAGGCTGTTGCCGGTTGGGAACAGCGGGAAATTGCCCACAGGCGCTCCGGCAAGCGCAGTGTTTACCTGGGCATAGGTATCCAGCGCGCGCTTGCTGACGCGGGCGTGCTCGTTCGACATCAAGTTGCTGTTGTTGCCCGTCATCAGGGTCCGCAACGTGCTGGCAGCCGTGGTCGATCCGAACAGCGTCGATCCATTGTTGAGCAGCGCGATCGGCCCGGTGGTGCTGACCGAATATTGGATCGCCGTCCGCCCGGTCAGGAACACCGCATTGCCCGACGCATTGATGCAGGTGAGCGTTGAGGTGCCATTGCCGCTTTGCAGCAGATCGCCAATCCGCCCGCCCCAGCCCGAAATCGCGCCTTCCGGGCTGCTCGCCTGCCAATAGCTTTGCTGATCATTGTGGCTGAACAGCTTTGGCGGCAGCCGTACCGAATTGGCGGTGTACTGCGCCTTGGTGGTCGGCTGAACGAGGGTGCCGACATTCAGCACCGCTGCCATCCGCCCGGCATCGAAGATCGGCAGCAACGGCGCCATGGTGGGCGCAAGCGCATATTGCCGCCCGCCCGCCAGCGCGGTGGATGGCACCAGCAGGGTGGGCGCAAGCGCCGAACGCGCATGCGCCAGGTTCTGCCGCGACGCCTGATACAGGTTGTAGCTCGCCTGATCATAAGGTGGCAGCGTGTTGGCGTAATCATTGCCGCCAAACATGAAAACGCACACCAGCGCCTTGTAATCGGATGCGGTCGCCGCCGCTGCCTCGCCAATCGCGGCAAGGCTGGTGACAAAGGGCGCGGCGGCCCCGGCAGCACCCAGCGCGGCAGTGCGTTTCAGGAAGGCGCGGCGGGATTGATCGTTGGTCATGGCCATGCCCCTATCTCAGCGTGATATATTCAGGCGACGCGAGCGCCAGCAGGATCGCGGTGTAAACCCGGTTGAGCGTCGCATTGGTCGCGGTGGTCGCAATGCTGTCCACTGCCGCGCGGATCGCCGTTACCGTGGCCACGCTCAGCTGCCCGGCGGCGAGCACCAGGTTCACTTCATCCACCAGCGCTGCGCTGTCATTCGCCAGGGCGCTGATCGCGGTGTAATCGGCGCGAACATCGCCCGTGCCGTTCTGGATGATCGGCTGCATGTAGTTGATGAACGCGACGACGCTGAGTTCGTTGGTGATCTGGAATTCAGGCGCCAGAAGTGCCGCGCTCGACAAGGCGGTGTTGGGCGGCGTGTACCCCGGGCGGAAGAAGTTGAACACGGATTGGCTGCGCCCAAAGGATTGCGCGAGCCGCGTGCTAGAACTGCTTGTGTCACCAATCGGCCAGAGCCCGCCGGTCGATGTCGCGCCATATGCCCGCGCCCAGTTGGCGAAGCGGATCACCGGTTCACGCAGTTTGCCCGTGCTCGCGGTGGTCAACACCGTGTCGCCGCGCGCTTCGGTATCGAGCAGGATCGCGCGGACAACTGCAGTCAGGTCGCCACGTTCGCCCGAACCGTTGTTGGCGAAAACCTGGGCCACCCGGCCGACATAGGCGGGTGAAGGATTGCTCGTCACCAGTCGCTGGATCAGCTGTTTGGACACGAATGGCGGCACATTGGGATGCGCAAATATTGCATCCAGCGCCAGCCGCACCGCTGCCAGCCCCTCCGTCCCTGCCGGAATCGTGGTGCCCAGAAAGCTGGACGCGCCGGTTTCGTGGAAACTGGTGTTGATCACCAGCGGTCGCCGCAGGCGATCAGGCGTGGTGCTGTCGTTTGAATCGAGCACCAGTCCGGTAAACACCCGCGCCAGCTGCGTCACATCATCCTGCGTATAGGTATCCACCGGGCTGCCATTCGCCATTTGCAGCGTGCCATCCATATTGAGACGATTGAGCCCCAGGGTGAACAGCTGCATCAGCTCACGTGCGTAATTTTCATCGGGCATTGCCCCGGTGGTCGTGTTCGCGCGGCGATTGTTGATGAAGGTAAGGTACGCGCCCATCGCTGCATTGGTGGTGATGCGTTCCATCAATGTGCGGTAGTTGCCAAACGCATTGTCGAGCAGAATATCGAGATAGGCCGCGACCGAAAATTGTCGCCACTGCTGGTTCACCCCGTCGATGCCGACGACCATGATCTCTGCCAGCGCCATGCCGACCCGCTGGCGCAGCTGGCCCGGCTCGCTCATGATCTGCCGCCAGACGGTGTTGTCGAAACCGGTCTGGCTGTTGATGAAGGTGGCCGCCGAATAGCCATTGGCGACCAGCCAGTCCCAATGCTGGGTACGGGGACGGGTGATCTGTTCGGTAATCCAGCCGGAAAAGCCCATCGACTGAACCAGAGCGATATCGGCCTTGGTCGCCCCCATGGTCGACTGCGCTAGGAAGCGGCTGGCCTGCACCGCGGTAATCGCGGCCGATGTCTGCGTCGGCGTGGGGGTTGCGATGGCGATGGGCGGCGGGCTGGAACTGCCACCGCCCCCGCTGCACGCGGCCAGCGCCAGCGACGATGCCATTGCGGGGATCAGCAGCGCGTTAGTGGATTGCGTGGCCGCACCCGCCGACGTGGCAATTGACGGATCGTCGGGCGCACCGGTTGCGTGCTCTATGGTCTGCACCGAATCCGTCATGCTACCCCCTAGGATCGATCACCGCACCTGCGCGACACGTGTTTCATCGACATAAACGGGGGTACATGAGCAAACCCTTTGCCGCTAATGCTAATGGGCTATTGTTCATTACGCAGGCGACGGTTCATGCGGCGAACGCGGCAGGCCGCCGCTGGTGCGGCAAGCTGGTGTGACAAGGGAGAAGGCTAATGCGAGCAGGGCTTATTCTCGGCGCGATTGCAGCAGTGGCGATCACCGCCAGCGTGGCCCCGGCACGCCAGTTCGGCCCGCTTGACGCCGCCCTGCGCGCGGCAATGGCAAGGTCTGGCGCACGCGGGCTGGCAATTGCTGTCGTCAAACGCGGCAAGCCGGTGTTGATCCGCAGCTATGGCGCGCGCAACGCCGCTGGCGCACCGCTGGACGCCAATACGATCATGTACGGCGCATCGATTACCAAGGCCGTATTTGCCTACACCGTGATGCAGCTGGTGGATGAGGGGAAGATCGATCTTGATCGGCCACTCGCGTCCTATCTGGCGCAACCATTGCCCAGCTATGGCAATCCGGATGCCTATGGCAATTGGGGTGATCTGGCCGGCGATGATCGCTGGCGGCGGATCACCGCGCGCATGGTGCTGACCCACAGCACCGGCTTTGCCAATTTTTCGTTCCTGGAACCCGACGGCAAGCTGAAGTTCCATTTCGATCCCGGCACCCGCTACGGCTATTCCGGTGAGGGCATGATGCTGCTCCAGTTCGCGATCGAAAAGGGGCTGGGGCTCGATCTGGGCGCGGAAATGCAGCGCCGGGTTTTCGACAGGTTCGGGATGGCCAACACCAGCCTGATCTGGCGCGCCGATTTCGCGCGCAACCTGGCCGATGGCTGGAAGGATGATGGCAGCGTGGAGCCGCATGACGAACGCAGCGTCGTGCGGGCCGCCGGATCGATGGACACGACGATTGCCGATATGGCGAAATTTGTTGCCGGATTCATGCGCGGCGAAGGGGTGAGCAAGGCTGGCCGGGCAGCGATGCTGCGCCCGCAATTTCCCATCACCACGCGCCAGCAATTCCCCACATTACTGCCCGAATTGCCGGTGGCAGAGCGCGTTGCCGGCCTGTCAGCGGGGTTGGGCGTGATCACGTTCAACGGGCCGCAGGGTCCGGGTTTCTTCAAGGGCGGGCATAATGATTCCACCGCGAACATGTGGGTGTGCCTGAAGCGCAGCGGGCGCTGCGTGATCATCCTGGCAAACGATGTGCGCGCCGAACGCGAATTCCCCGCGCTGGTCCGCGCTGCGCTGGGTGAGACGGGCATGCCATGGGGCTGGGAATATGGGCTGCCCGCCAAGTAATGGAGCCGCGCCGTCGAGGAAAAGGTGGGGGGTTCTGTTGCCCGGCCCCCCCGGGCCGCTGGTGTCCGATTCTGTTGCCCGGTTCGGCCCGAACCGCGCTTTCGTCGTACTAACCTAGACCGTTAAGTCTTGGGTTAGGCCGCAATTGCGAGTGCTTC
>JBBQDD010000152.1:0-6077 GCA_038319335.1 Sphingomonadales bacterium | reverse complement strand
GCGGCACGCTGATCAAATCAATCCGCTTGACGGGCGATGCGCAGGAAATCGACTGCCGGTTCGACGGCATAAAGGGCTTGGTCCTGCGCGCCGAATTTGTGAAAAAGCGCTAGCGCGCCTCTTCTAAATCCGGGCGAAACGCCCCTGTAACGAGAATATCCTTCCCGGCGCCCTTCGCGGCCCTTGGCGAGCTTCGCGCGACAACCTGTTGCCCCGCATTCGCAAAACGAAACGACGCGCGCGAACAACCCAAAGCCCCCGCGCGCGCCAGGATCAGCCCTTGCGGCTGGCCTCAAACAGGAACCAAGCGCGCTGTTCGGCCTCGTCGGTCCAGGTATCGAGGATGCCGCTGGTGGCGTTGTCCTTTGCCGCATCGACAATGTCTTTGGCTTCACGCAGCGATGCGATCAGCGCCAGATTGTCCTCGCGCAGTTCGGCAAGCATGGCATCGGGGGCGACGAAATCAGCGTCATTGTCCTTGATGGTCTGATGCCGGGCGACATCGCCAATCGAGCGCAAGGTGGTGTTGCCCGTCTTGCGAACGCGTTCGGCGATCAGATCGGTCGTGGCCAGAATCTGCGTCGCCTGATCATCCAGCAACAGATGATAGTCGCGAAAATGCGGGCCAGAGACGTGCCAGTGGAAATTCTTGGTCTTGAAATACAGCGCATAGCTATCGGCCAGAATGCCATTCAGCGCCTCGGCCACGCTTTTGGCGGCATTGGATTTCAGATCGGTGGGCGTTTTAAGGGCGGAATCTGTGGCCATGGGAAAGCGTCTCCTGCTGTTTTCGCGGGTCCAACGCGCTGGTAGCAGATTGGCTCCCACCCGGCCACGAACTGTCTCTCGATCAGTGTAAGTGCCCCGCTAGATCAGCCTCAGCGCGCCCACGCCCAGGATCAGCCCGGTCACCATCAGGATCACGCCAATCACCATCCGGATCGGGCGGTGCGGCAGCGATTGATAGCCGCGCTCGCCCGCCAGGATCGCGGGGATGATCACCGCCAGGCTGCCCAATGTCGCGCCGATGACGGCGAAGGGGGCGACCAGCGGGGTGCGCGCAGTGATGGCTGCCGTTAGAAACTGGGTCCGGTCGCCCACGCCAATCGCCAGCAGCGCCACCAGCGTGGTGGCAAACGCACCGATTCGCCAGCCAGTCATCCGGTCAGGTGATTTCAGCGCGAACAACCCGCTGCTGCCAGCGGAGACCAGCGCCAGGGCCAAAAACAACGCACGGGCATTGGGGGTCATGATCGGGGCCATCAGCGTGCCGGCAACCGCCCCCAGCACATTGCCCGCCAGCAGTGCGATGATCGCAGCGATGATGACGGTGCCGGGTTTTTGATACCGATCGGCCATGATGGCGGCCAGCCAGGCGGTGCGGTCGCCTGCCTGGCACAGCAGGGCGCCCACAAAAGCGGCCATCAACGCATCCATTATCGGCCGATCAACCGGCCAGGCGAACGGAACAGGCAGCGGCGTAGCTATCCCGCGCGAATCGGTCTTGCCGATCGCTGCCGATTGCTTCGTGGAGCAGCGCGATCCAGCCGGTAATCAGCGGCCCCTGTTCGCCCCGTGCCAGCGCCGATTCGAGCACCTGGGCAACGCTGGCCACGGGCAGCATGCCGTTTTGCACCGCGATCCGGCGGATCGTATCGATTTCACCGGCCAGCGCGGCCAGCCCGGGGCGCACCCCCAACAGCGCGGCCCGCCGCAACAATTCAGCCTGTACCTGCTGGTCGATCATCGTGCGCCGGGCCATTATCCGTCCCCTTCATGCCTTTGGGTCAGATGCTGCGCCTGGCATGGTAAAAACGGCGTTAAGGGATGCCAGCGGGTAACCAGCCATGCCGCGCAGACTTGACTTTGCGCCTTGCGTGGGCCAACGGCTGCGGCTTACCAAGCGGTGGGCACGCGTTCGCCGCTTTTTGCTTTTTTCAATTCGCAGGAATTCAGGTCATGGCAAAGCCGACCACGGTCAAGATCAAGCTCGTCAGCTCGGCAGATACCGGCTTCTTCTACGTCACCAAGAAGAACCCGCGCACCCAGACCGACAAGCTCACCTTCCGCAAATATGATCCCGTCGTGCGCAAGCATGTCGATTTCAAGGAAGCCAAGATCAAGTGATGCAACTGGCGGCGTAAGCTGCCTGTGCATTATCCCGGTAAATGCCGGAGTGCAAAGCCGCAGGGGACGCCCCTTGCGGCTTTTGTCATGTCGGCAGCAGCGCCTTTACCTGCGCGATGAAGGCTGCCAGCGCGATGGGCTTTGATACATAGGCATTGGCACCCGCCGCCCTGATCCGGTCCTCATCCTCGCGCCCGGCATAGGCCGTGACGGCCATGATCGGGATTTGGCGCAAAGCCAGATCGCCCTTCAGCTGCGCGATCAGTTCATAGCCCGTCAGATGCGGCAGCTGGATATCGGTGATGATCAGATCGGGCAGGAAAGCGCGCGCCCGCGCCACCGCGTCGCGCCCGTCACGTACCCCCTCCGCCACATATTCATGCGCGCGCAGCAGATCGCAGAAAAGTTTCAGGTTCAGTTCGTTGTCCTCGACAACCAGCACCCTTTTTGCCACGTCCCCGGTCATCCTTTTCCTCAAGGCCCCAGCGAATAGGCAATGCGCCCGCCCGTGACAAATGAAGACGCCGATCAAGCGGCACTGGTGCTGGGCCTGCACGCGCTTGGCTGGGCGCTGGCCGAGCCTGATCGCGCCAGCCGCCTGCTCGCGCTGACCGGGCTTGATCCGCAAACTTTGCGCGCCAGTGCGGGCGATGCCGCCACGCTCGCCGCCGTGCTGGGCTTCCTCGAATCGCATGAGCCCGATCTTGTCGCCTGCGCCACTGCGCTTGCCACCACCCCCGCCGCGCTGGTTCGCGCGCGCCAACAGCTGGATGATCAATGAATCCCCCACAAAAGCCGCTGCTGATTACCGATTGCGACGAAGTGCTGCTGCACATGGCCCGCCATTTCGGTGCCTGGCTGGGGGAAGTGCATGATATCGATTTCAAACTGGCGCATGGCGACATGGCAACCAGCATGAAGCGTCGTGATGGCACCCCGCTGGAGCGCGAGGAGATGTGGACCTATCTGGCCGGTTTCTTCCCCGCCGAAATGGGTCGCCAGACGCTGGTGCCGCATGCCTCCTAATCGATCGACGCGCTGGCGCAGATCGCCGATATCGTCGTGCTCACCAATTTGCAGGATCATTGCCGCCCGGCGCGGACTGCCCAGCTTGAATCCTTTGGGATCGCCAACCGGGTGGAAACCAACCAGGGGGGCAAGGGCACGCGCGTTGCCGCCATTGCCGCTGAATATGGCAACCCGGTCACCGTGTTCGTCGATGATCTGGCCGTGCACTTGGAATCCTGCGCCACCCACGCCCCGCATGTCCACCGGCTGCATATGGTGTCAGAGCCCGATCTGGCACCGCATGTGCCGCCAGCCCCCGCCGCGCACGCCCGGATCGACGACTGGCGCGAGGCAAAGGCGTGGATCACCGCGCGTTTTGCAGCCGCGGTGCCTGCGGGTGCTTGACCCGTTTCGGCCTGCGTGGTTGAGCTTGGGCCATGACTGATCGAATCGCTGCCAAGCTCGCCGAACTCGGCCTCGTCTTGCCCGTCGCCGCTGCGCCGGTCGCCGCCTATGTGCCTGCGGTCGAGGTGGGCGGCTTGCTCCATATTTCCGGCCAGCTACCCTTTGATGAGGGCGCGCTGATGACGGGCCGGGTGGGCGATGATCGCGATCTTTCCTATGCCCAGATGGCCGCTGAACGCTGCGCGCTGATGCTCGTCGCGCAGATGAACCAGGCGCTTGGCGGGCTCGACCGGGTGGTGCGGATCGTGAAGCTGGGCGTGTTCGTCAACAGCGCGGCCGACTTCACCGATCAGGCAAAGGTTGCCAATGGCGCGTCCGAACTGATGGTCGCGCTGTTCGGGGAGGCAGGCAAGCATGCGCGCAGCGCGGTGGGTGTTGCGGTGCTGCCGCTGGGTGCGGTGGTGGAAGTCGATGCCATCGTTCAGGTGGGCCCCGCGCCGCTGGCCGGGACCTGAACGCGCGCGCATGACTGAGCGCGATCTTGTCGCGCGGCTCTCGCCGGGCGTCGCCAGCATCGCCGCTGCGGATTGGGACGCGTGTTCGGGCGCGGATAATCCATTCCTCAGCCACGCCTTCCTGTCGATCCTCGAAGAATCGGGCAGCGTTTCGCCGCGCACCGGCTGGCAATCCATCCCGATCGTCATCGACGGTGCGGATGGCCGCCCCGCCGCGATTGCGCCCGCCTATGCCAAGGGCCACAGCCAGGGCGAATATGTATTCGATCACGCCTGGGCCGATGCCTGGCACCGTGCGGGCGGCCAATATTATCCCAAGCTGCAAGTGGCGGTGCCTTTCACGCCTGTGCCTGGCCCGCGATTGCTGTTGCGCGATGAAACGCTTGGCCCCGCACTGATCGGCGCGCTGGAGGCGGTGACGGTGAACCAGGGCCTGTCGAGCGCGCACGCGACGTTCGTCAGCCCGGAACAACTGCCCGTGTTCGAGCAGGCCGGGTGGCTGATCCGCGCGGGCACCCAATTCCATTGGCGCAATGATGGTTATGCCAGCTTTGACGATTTTCTGGGCGCACTCGCCAGCCGCAAACGCAAGGCGATCCGCAAGGAACGCGAGCAGGCGGTGGCGGGGCTGGCGATCCGTCACGTCACCGGCGCTGACCTGACCGAGGCGGATTGGGATGCGTTCTGGATTTTCTATCAGGATACCGGCGCGCGCAAATGGGGCACGCCCTATCTTAGCCGCCGCTTCTTCTCGCTGCTGGGCGAACACATGGCAGATCGGGTGCTGCTGATCCTGGCCGAGCGCGACGGCAAGCCTATCGCTGGGGCGCTGAACCTGATCGGCACCGATACGCTCTATGGCCGCTATTGGGGCTGTACCCAGGACGTGCCGTTCCTGCATTTCGAGCTCTGCTATTACCAGGCGATCGACGCGGCAATTGCGCGCGGGCTGCAATCGGTGGAGGCAGGCGCGCAAGGGGAGCATAAGCTGGCGCGCGGCTATGCGCCGGTTGCCACATGGTCCGCGCATTTCATTCCCGATCCCAATTTCCGCCGCGCCATCGCCGATTTCCTCGCCCGCGAACGCGAGGCCGTGGCCGCTGACCGGGAATATCTGGGGCAGATGACGCCGTTCAAACGGGCGTAATCCATTTATCGCGGCGCTTTATCGCGGCGGGGGCGTCAGCTCTTCGCGGGTCAGCTGCACGGCGGGCTTGCTGTGATCGATCCGGAACACCGCGCTGGTGCCATCGCGCCATAGCGGGATCAGCCCCGCCTCCAGCTTGCGGTCATATGCAGGCGGCGCGACCAGCCACACATAGTCAAACGCCTCACGCGGGAATTTGGCGAGCGAGCGCGAAATCGGCCGCCACCATTCGCGCGGGCACTGCAAATGCGTAACGATCTGCGACGGATCGTGGCGAAAGCCCCGCGCGATATCATATCTGGTCGTCAGCAGCTGCGCCCCGGCCATCGACCATTGATCGTTCGAATAGGCCATGCGCCGTTCCAGCGCGAGCGCGGGCAGGTGCTGCAGCCGGGTCAGCAACCACTCGCTGTAACAGGTTTCCCCCACAAAGGTGACGAGCCTGGCCCCGACCGGAATGTGATCCAGCGCTTTTAGCTGGCGATCATAGCTTTGGTCATACAGCCAGAAGCTTACCGTGGTCGCGGCCAGGCGTACGCTGAAAAAGATCAGCCCCATCGCCGCCAATGTGGAGGCACCGCGCATCGACAGGCCCTTTTTGGGGCGCAGCGCAATCAGCGCAATCGCGATCATGAACGGCGCCAGCCGCATATCGGCATAGGCAGAGCCAAATACGATGCGCGGCAGCAGGATGAACACGCCGAGCAGAAAAGCCGCCGAGAGCGCCAGGTTGCGCGAATATTCGATGCTGCGGTCGCGCACGCCCTTGAGCAGGATGACGTACAGGATTGCTGCCGATGCGATGTCAAACGCCTGCCAGCGATCGCGCAGCACCATCGTCACCCAGCCGATTTTGGCGCGCCAGTTGAACCAGT
>JBBQDD010000151.1:0-6082 GCA_038319335.1 Sphingomonadales bacterium | reverse complement strand
GATTGCGGTGATTCATAAGGGCATCATCGAGGTGCCGGTTTTCGGCAATAATGGGAGGATCAGCGGCCGTGTCAGCGCCTTTTCGCTTTCCGCGATTCTTCGTCACCAGCCCGGCGCCGTGCCCCTATCTGCCCGATCGGCTTGAACGCAAGGTGTTCACCGAACTCAATGGCCCCCATGCAGTCGAGCTGAACGATGCACTGGGGCGGATTGGCTTTCGCCGCAGTCAATCGGTCGCGTATCGCCCCAGCTGCGCGGGGTGCACGGCCTGTGTATCGGTGCGCGTCGTTGCCGATGAATTCAAACCCAACGCCACCCAGCGCAAGCTGATCCGCCGCCACGCGGACCTGGACGTCAGCGCCTGCAAGCCCTGGGCCACCGATGAGCAGTTCGATCTGCTCCGCCGCTACCTCGCCAATCGCCACCCCGGGGGCGGCATGGCCGGCATGGATGACGGCGATTATGCCGACATGGTGGAACAAAGCCCCGTCAACAGCGTCGTCGTCGAGTATCGGGAACCTGCCACGAACGGTCGGCGCGGCCGCCTGATCGGCGCGTGCCTGACTGATCAACAGGCCGACGGGCTGTCGATGATCTACAGCTTTTTCGATTCGTCTGATGAGACGCGGCCCGGCCTGGGCAATCTGATCATCATCGATCATATCCTGCGCGCCCGGGCGATTGGCCTGCCCTATGTCTATCTCGGTTATTGGGTGAAGGGATCGGAGCGGATGTCGTACAAAACCCGCTATCGCCCGATCGAGGTGCTCGGCCCATCGGGCTGGCGCGTGATGGCGGACGCCGATATCGGCACAACAAGGTTGCCTGCGCTGGCGGAAGAACTGGCCTGAGCTGAAGAGCCGTTGGCGCATCGCGCCGGCTATTCGGTTCACTTCACCACCCGCTATACCCGTCACCCCCGCAAAGGCGGGGGTCCAGCTGCCTTAGCGCCGGTCCAGAAGAAGCGGGATTCCCGCCTGCGCGGGAATGACGGACGGATTTTGAGGGTGATTGTGCCCCCACGCCCCCTCAAACCGTATCGGCGGTGCCCATGCTGATGTCGCCGATGCTGATATCGACATCCAGTTCCTCATTGCCCTCGCCCAGCCGTGATCCGGCGACTGGGGCGGCCCCGGCAGCATCGAGCCCGATCGCGACACGGACATAGTCCTGCGTCGCGCACAGGCCCGTGCTGGGGTCGAACGCCACCCAGCCGACGCCGTCGACATGCGCCTCCGCCCAGCCATGCGGCGTGGGCTGGTGCTCGCCGTCACCGATCTGCAGGCTGTATCCGGAAACATAGCGCGCTGGTGCCCCAACCGACCGCGCGCAGGCGATAAAGATATGCGCCAGGTCGCGCGCCGGTGCCCGGTCAGCGGCAAAGGCCTGCGCGGCGGTGCGCCCCTGCACCGGGCGGCGGGGGCACAGCGCGAACCGCCCCGCGACCGCGCCGTTCAACGCCCGCAGCCGATCCAGCCCATCCGTCCCGCTGATCGCTTCCTGCGCAAATGCCTGCAACGCCGCATCAGGCTCCGTCAGCGCCGTCTCGCGCAGAAACAGGCCCGGGGGGAAACGCTCGATCGACCCGTCGATCACCCCGGCATGCGGCCCGGTGAGCACTTCGCCCGCGACGCAAATCTCGATCGCGCGGATCGGCCCTTCGGCATAGAGCATCGTCACCTTGTTGCCGAATCCGTCGCGACCCGGCTTCAACCGGGCGTCGCAATCGATATCGATCCGCCACGCCGCAATCGTCTGGTCGTTGGTATCGCTGGGCGTCATCCGCAGCATCTGCACCAGCCGCGTTTGCGGGGTAGAAAAGCGGTAGATCGTGCGGTGATCGATCGACAGCCTCATCCCACGAACCGGAATTGCCGCGCAATTGCCCCGCTGAGCAGCGCGTTTTCGGCGTTGAAGTCCTTCAGATACTGGTGCAGCCCGTTGGCAATCACTTCCTTCGACGTGGTTTTCTGCATCCGCGAATAGCGCAGCCGCGCCATCCGGTCCGCCTCACCCTGCAGGCCGGTGCGTTTTGCCAGCAGGCTCAATATCTCCACCGTCTCCTCGACAGCGCCCGCCAGTGATCGCGGCATTTCCTGCCGGCTGAGCAGCAGGTCGATCACATTGGCCGGGGTCAGCCCGTCATTATACAGCCAGCGATAGGCGGTCACCGCGGACACGGTCTGCAAGATCGTCGTCCATTGATCACGGTCCACCAGCCCGCCGACCGGCTCGCCCGCTGGCAGCAGCAGGTGATATTTCACGTCGAGCAACCGCGCGGTATTGTCCGCCCGCTCGATCAACTGGCCCAGCCGGATAAAGCCATTGGCCTGGTTACGCAGCATGCGGTGCACAGCGCCTTCGAACCCCAGCGTCTCAACCTTGATCGCCTCCACCAGGTTCAGCGTCGCCACGGTGCCGCCCGAACTCGTGCGGTTGCCAAAGATCATCCAGGCCCGGTTGATCGACGTCCAGGCATCGCGGGTCAGCGCGGTGCGCACCGCCTTTGCGTTCATCCGCGCCATCTCGACACAGCGCACCACCGATCCGGGGTGGCTGGTATCGATCGTCAGGAACCGCGCGACATGCGCCTGAGTAACCGTCTGGCCGGTTTCTGCAAAAGCCTCATCGGTTTCGGAAACGGCCAGCGCACTCGCCCAGGCCGCTTCGCCTGCGGGGCGGGCCGACAGCGCATCCAGCCGCACCGTCGCCTCCACCAGCCGCGCAACGAAATCCGCCCGCTCGACATAGCGACCGAGCCAGTAGAGCGATGCTGCCGTGCGCGACAGCATCAGTTTTGCGCCTGTTGTTGCTGCTGTGTCGCCGCCACCGGGGTTGGGGACGCCGTGCCATTGTCGAGCAGCACGAAACTATCCTTGGTGCCGCCGCCCTGGCTGGAATTCACCACCAGCGATCCCGCCTTCAGCGCGACCCGGGTCAAGCCGCCGGGGACGACCTGCACGCCCTGCGACCCCGTCAGCACGAATGGCCGAAAATCGACATGGCGCGGTGACAGGCCGTCATCGGCCAGCGTCGGCACCGTCGACAGCGCCAGCGTGGGCTGCGCGATGTAACGCTGCGGCTCTGCGATCAGCGCGGCGCGAAACGCCTCGATTTCCGCCTTGGTCGCGGTGGGGCCGACGAGCATCCCGTATCCGCCCGAGCCATCGACCAGCTTCACCACCAGGTCCGCCAGATTATCGAGCACATATTTCAGCGCCTGCGGCTCGCGACAGCGATAGGTTTCCACATTCGGCAGCTTCGCCTCGCCGCCCGAATAAAAACGCACGATTTCCGGCATATAGCTGTAAATCGCCTTGTCGTCCGCAATGCCATTGCCCGGCGCGTTGATGATCGCGACATTGCCCGCGGCATAGGCAGCGATCAGCCCTGGCACGCCCAGCATCGAATCAGGGCGGAACACCAATGGGTCGAGATAATCGTCATCGATCCGCCGATAGATCACGTCCACCCGCACCCGGCCCGAAATCGTGCGCATCCACACGATATCATTGTCCACCACCAGATCGGCAGCCTCGACCAGTTCCACCCCCATGCTGTCCGCCAGGAAACTGTGTTCGTAATAGGCCGAATTGAAGTGCCCCGGCGTCAGCACGACGCACACCGGGTTATTCCCCGCCCCCAGCGGCGTCACCGATCGCATCGTTTCCAGCAGCTTGTCGGGATAGCTATCCACCGCCGCCACGCGCAGCGAGCGGAACAGTTCGGGGCACAGCCGCAGCATCGCCTCGCGATTTTCCAGCATGTACGACACGCCGGATGGGGTGCGGGCATTATCCTCCAGCACATAAAAGTCATTCGGCCCGGTGCGGACCAGATCAATCCCGCAGATATGCGCCCACACGCCGTGCGGCGGCTTTATGCCCGCAATCTCCGGGCGGAACTGCGCATTGCCATAAATCAGGTCGGGCGGAATGACGCCTTCGGCCAGGATCCGGCGTTCGCCATAGATATCATCGAGGAACGCGTTGATCGCCTCCACCCGCTGCACCAGCCCTTGCGACAGCCGCGCCCATTCATCCGCCAGGAAGACGCGTGGCACGATATCGAACGGAATGATCCGCTCACCCCCGCCGCTTTCGCCGTAGACGGCAAAGGTGATGCCCAGCTGTCGGAACGTGGCCTCTGCCGCCTGCTGGCGACGGCGCAAATCCTGCGTCGATGTCTCCCCCAGCCAGCCGCCAAGCGCGGCAAGTTCCGGCCGGGCGACCTGCGCCGCACCATTCCCCCAAATCTCGTCAAACGCACGCTTCAACGCCATTAAATCGGCCAGCCCCGGGGGAAATCCCTGCCATCATGCTGCAACGCTTTGTTGCGACGCACAAGGGGGTGATCGCGATGGCGATGATCGGCACCCGATAGACGTAAAAGCTACCCCATCGTGGGAATAACAAACGCATTGCCGCCATCGGGCGCGCCATCGGGCCAGCGCTGGGTGATTGTCTTGATCTTCGTCCAGAACTTGATGCCTTCGGGGCCGTGCTGGTTGGTGTCGCCAAACGCGCTGCGCTTCCACCCGCCGAAGGTGTGATAAGCGACCGGCACCGGAATCGGCACGTTGATGCCCACCATCCCGACATTCACCCGCGCGGCAAATTCGCGCGCAGCATGGCCATTGCGGGTAAAGATCGCGACGCCATTGCCATATTGATGCTGCGAGGGGAGCGACACCGCCTCCTCAAAATCAGCCGCCCGCACGATCTGCAGCACGGGGCCGAAAATCTCTTCCTTGTAGCTTTCCATCGTCGGTTTGACGTGATCGAACAGCGACGGCCCGATGAAAAAGCCCTTTTCATGCCCCTGCAGCACAAAGCCGCGCCCGTCGACGACCAGCTCGGCGCCTTCGTCCACGCCCGTTTGAATCCAGTTTTCCACGCGGGTGCGGTGCGCGGCATTCACCACCGGGCCGTAATCCGCATCCTTGTCGCTCGACACGCCGATCCGCAGCGCGGCGATGGCGGGCAACAGTTTCTCGCGCAGCGCCAGCGCCGTCTTCTCGCCCACCGGCACCACCACAGGCAGCGCCATGCACCGCTCGCCAGCTGATCCAAACGCCGCGCCGGACAGTTCGGCCACCACCTGATCCAGATCGGCATCGGGCATGACGACACCGTGGTTCTTGGCACCCCCCATCGCCTGCACGCGCTTGCCCGCCGCCACGCCCTGGCGGTACACATAATGCGCAATATCCGACGATCCGACAAAGCTGACCGCGCTGATCGCCGGATGATCCAGGATCGCGTCGACCATCTCCTTGTCGCCGTTCACCACCTGCAAAATGCCCGCAGGCGCCCCCGCCTCCTCCATCAACTGCGCCAGCCGCACCGGCACGCTGGGATCACGCTCGGATGGTTTCAGGATGAAGGCGTTGCCGCACGCAATCGCCACGCCGAACATCCACATCGGGATCATCGCCGGGAAATTGAACGGGGTAATCCCCGCGCCAATCCCCAGCGGCAGCCGCATCGAATAGACGTCGATCCCCGGGCCAGCCCCTTGCGTATATTCGCCCTTCAGCAAATGCGGCACGCCGCATGCAAACTCAATCACGTCCAGCCCGCGCTGCACATCACCGCGCGCATCAGCCACCACCTTGCCATGTTCGGCGGAGAGCAGCCGGGCGAGCTCATCGATATTGGCTTCCACCAGCCGCTTGAATTCGAACATCACCCGCGCCCGGCGCTGCGGGTTCGTGGCGGCCCAGCCCGGCTGCACCGCCTGCGCGGCCGCGATCGCCCGGTCGAGATCGGCCTGCGTCCCCAGCGGCACTCGCGCCTGTACCTCGCCCGAATTGGGATCGAACACATCGCCAAAACGGGTGGCGGCCACACCGGCAGGACCGGCGATATGATGATCGATGATGCGCATGACAAACTCTCCTGGCGACGCGATTTTGATGCCCTTTGGCATAGGCGTGGCCGTCTGTCAGCGCCCCCGTGGCGATGCGGTGCCGATCGCCCGGCATGTCCCCGGCTTATGATGACCGATCAGGCAACAAAAAACCCCGCACCAGCTGCATCGCCGGGCGGGGTTTTAATGGTGGGCGTGGCAAGGATTGAAC
>JBBQDD010000150.1:0-6084 GCA_038319335.1 Sphingomonadales bacterium | reverse complement strand
GATCCCCCTTGCCGATCATCAGCGTGGCACCGGGAAAGGATTCCGCCTGCCCGACATGATCATAATGATAATGGCTGATGCCGATCATCTCGATCTGATCGCGCTTGATGCCCAGTTCGCCCAGCTGCTCGACGATGGTCTTGGAGATTGATGCGCCGCCGGTCTTCTGGTCGATTTTCGCGCCCTTCATCGATGCGGGCAGCCCGGTATCCCACAGCATATAGCGATCGCCGTGCTTGATCAGGTAGCAGCTCGCCGTCAGCGCCTTGCCCTGACCCGGATAGGCGCGGGTATCGGAAAAAAGGTTCAGATCGGGGATGTAGGTCGATCCGCAATCGAGCCGCCACAGCTTGACCGCACCTGGCGTCTGGCCGCTGGCGGCATAAGCGCACACGCCGCTCAGGATGGTGCCCGCGATCAACAGAAACAATGCTCTTTTCACCGAATTTCCCCCCGCGAAACGCCTGTCATGCGTGGCCCGCTGACGGGGCCTTCGCTGCACATGATCGTCCTACGCGCTTCCCGATTCGAGCGGAAGGGGATCGTTACGCACCCGCTGCGACAATCGGCGTCATCCTGACACAGTTTGGCGCGTCGCTGCCTCTTTCGGGCTGACATAATCCGCATCATGCGCGATGGGCAGCGGTGCCCCCGCCCGAAGCGCATCCAGCATGCTGCCAAAATCGGTCGCGGCGCGAAAACCCAGCACGCGCTCGGCCAACCCGGCATCGTACACCCGGTCGATCGTTTGGGGCAGCACCCAGCCCCGCGCCGCATACAGCGCCGCCGCATCGGGAAAGTACCGCGCGATCACCGCCGGCGCATCAGTCTTCAACGCGGTCGCATCCTCCCGCACGAACGGCGTCGGTGCCGACAGGATGAAGGTGCCGAACCCGATATCGACCGCCCGGTCCAGCGCTGCCAGATGTGCGGCCGCCGCATCCTCCACCGTCAGGCGGCGATTGAGCAGCTCGTTCGCCTTCAAATTCTCGCCCGACGGCTGCCGCAGCGTATCGTCATCCTCCGGAAAAAACCGCCCCGTGCGCAGCACCATGCACGCCAGCCCGCGCTCCTGATGGAACAGGCGGCACAGATGCTCGGCGGCGAGTTTCGTCACGCCGTAAATGTTGCGCGGCTCCAGCGGGGCCATGGTCTCGTCAAGCCACACCGCCCGGTCGCCCTCTGCGCGGCGGATTGCGTCAGATATCATCAGCGATGTCGTGGAGGTGAAGATGAACCGGTCATGCCCCGCCAACGCCGCTGCTTCGAGCAGGTTGAGGGTACCCGTCACGTTTACATCGACAAAGGCCTGGGTAGGATAGCGGGCGATATCGGGCTTGTGCAGCGCGGCGGCATGGATCACCGCCTCAATCCCCTGGTCTGCAAAAATCCGGTCGATCAGCGCCCGGTCAGCCACCGATCCGATCACGTCGGTATCCCCGCCCGGCGCGACATCCAGCCCCGTCACCCGGTGCCCCGCCTGCCGCAGCAGCGGGGCAAGATAGCGTCCCAGCCAGCCCGATGACCCTGTCAGCAACACCTGCATGCCGCTAGCCGATATAATGCGCGGTCGTTTTCGCCCGCAGTTCATCCGCCGTCACGCCGGGGGCCAGTTCGATCAGCTCGAACGGGCTGGCGTGATCGGGCCGGTGGAATACCGCGAGGTCGGTGATGATCATGTCGATCACATTCTTGCCCGTCAGCGGCAGGGTGCAGGCCGGGATGAACTTGGGATCACCGTTCTTCGACGTGTGTTCCATCACCACTACGATGCGCTTCACGCCCGCGACCAGGTCCATCGCGCCGCCCATGCCTTTGATCAGCTTGCCGGGGATCATCCAGTTGGCGATGTCGCCGCCTTCGGAAACCTCCATCGCGCCCAGCACCGTCAGGTCGATATGCCCGCCACGGATCATCGCGAAACTATCCGACGAGCTGAAATAAACAGACGATGCCAGCTCGCTGATCGTCTGCTTACCCGCGTTGATAAGATCCGGGTCGACCTGATCGGGATAGGGGAACGGCCCGATGCCCAGCATGCCGTTTTCGCTTTGCAGCGTCACATCCATGCCCGCCGGAATGTGATTGGCAACCAGCGTCGGGATGCCAATGCCCAGGTTCACGTAAAAGCCGTCCTGCAGCTCCTTGGCGGCACGCGCGGCCATGTCGTCACGGGTCCAGGGCATCAGATGCTTCCTTTGGTCAGGGTTGGCCATGCGGTCCATGTGCCAATTGCAAAAGCAAGCCCCATCAACAACACGATGCCAGAGGACCATGCCATGAATGCCTGGGGCAGATCGGGCCGCCACGAGCTTGCAAAAAGATACAGGCTGGCGCGACCCAGCAACGCACAGGAAATTGCAACGAGTGCCACGCGCATCACCGGCAATGGCGACAGCAAACCAGCGCCCGAAAAGGCATAGGCTGCCCAGACCAGCAGAACCGCAACGATACCAAGCGTTATCAGCGCGGGCCGCAGCGCACCGCGCTCTGCCATCCGGGCCATTTTTTCGCCCGCCCCGAAAAAGCGGTACCAGCTGGGGCCACCGAAAATGACGGCAAGGTGCAGCAGCGCGGCGGCCCCAGAGCTGATGCCCGCAGCAAGCAGCCAGGGGTTGCGCACTATGCCGCCTCCCTTTCGCGCGTAGTCACAAACTCGATCTTTTTGTCATAGGGCGCGCCCAGGATCAGGCGGTTCACATAAATGCCCGGCAGGTGCACCTGATCGGGGTCCAGCGCGCCCACCGCCACAATCTCCTCCACCTCGGCGATGCAGACCTTGCCGGCGGTTGCCATTGGCTGGTTGAAATTGCGCGCGGTCTTGCGGAAAATCAGATTGCCGGCCTCATCGGCTTTCCACCCCTTGATGATCGACAGATCGGCCTTGATGCCGCGTTCCAGGATATATTCCTGGCCGTCGAACATCATCGTTTCCTTGCCCTCTGCCACCAAAGTGCCGACGCCCGTCTTGGTATAAAAGCCGGGGATGCCCGCACCGCCAGCCCGGCAACGCTCTGCAAGCGTTCCCTGCGGGCAAAACTCCACCTCCAGCTCCCCGCTAAGATATTGCCGCTCAAACTCCTTGTTCTCGCCGACATAGCTGGAGATCATCTTCTTCACCTGGCGCGTGCGGAGCAGCTTGCCCAGCCCCTCGCCGTCAATGCCGGCATTGTTGCTGGCGATCGTTAGCGCGGTGGTGCCCGCATCGCGAATCGCATCAATCAGCCGTTCGGGAATGCCACACAGGCCAAATCCGCCCGCACAGATCGTCATCCCGTCGAACAACACGCCTTCCAGCGCGGCGGCGGCATTGGGATAGCGCTTGTTCATCGCGTGGGGCTCCAGTGCACGAGGGGGTTGGCAGGCGCTTAGTCCCCCCGGTTGCCACGGGTCAACGCCTGCACGCCGACTATCCCGCCGCGCCGAACGACAACCCCACCGCTGCGGTGATCGCCATGGCCAGCGCGCCCCAGAAAGTCACCCTTATGGTAGCGCGCAGCACGGGTGCACCGCCTGCACGTGCCCCCAAAACGCCCAGCAGGACGAGGAACATTATCGATCCGCCGGCGACACCCCAGGCCAATGAAGCGCGCGGCAACACCAGCACAAGCAGCAGCGGAAACGCCGCCCCCACCGCAAAGCTGCCTGCCGAGGCCAGCGCGGCCTGGATCGGTTTTGCCTCCAGATGCGCGCTCAGGCCCAGCTCATCGCGCAAATGCGCCTTTAGCGGGTCTTTGGCGGTAAACTGCCCGGCCACTTCAGCCGCCAGTTTCCGGTCAAGCCCGCGCGCCATGTAGATGCGGGTCAGTTCTTCGAGTTCAGCCTCGGGATCATCAGCCAGCTCCCTGGCTTCGCGGCCACGATCAGCCTTTTCGGTATCGGCCTGCGAGCTGACCGATACATATTCCCCCGCCGCCATGGACATGGCACCCGCCACAAGCCCGGCGACCCCGGTGACCAGGATCGCCGCCTCGCTTTGTGCAGCAGCGGCCACCCCGATCATCAGGCTGGCGGTGGAAACAATGCCGTCATTCGCGCCCAACACCGAAGCACGCAACCAGCCAATCCGCGAAACAAGATGCGATTCGCCGTGCAAATTCAGGTGCGTTCGCGGCATGGCCCATTCCTGTCTTGCGCAAAGTTGAGCGGCATCCGGCCTGATCGCACATAATGGGGCGCCTGGCATAGTGATCTGGCCGATCATGGTGCGGCGACACGCGACCGGGAAGCCGGGCATCAGGGCCGTTTTCGGGCAGCGGGGAGGACATTCTCGCCAATCGCGGGTGTGGATCGCGCCTGCCGATCATGCCTGCCGGTCGCGCCTGCCGGTCACTGTCGACGAGTCAACACAAGCTCGTGCCCTTTGCCTGCCGGTCAACCGGTCACCGATCCGGGATGATCCCTTGCGCGGCAGCCGCGACGCCAACGATCAGGCTGGCGGTCGACAGGGTGCCGTCATTCGCACCAGGCACCGCCGCCCGCAGCCAGCCGATCCGTTGCACAAGATGTCGTTCGCCATACCGTATCATGATGGATGCCTTACGCCAGCTTGCGCAGCGAACGTAGCACATGCCGAACGTGCTGCGTGGTGCGCTGGCGTCCCACATGGGTTGCGCCTGCGCGATTATGATGGCCAAGCGCCAAAAATGCCCCGATTTGGACAAAAATCACCGAAAAACCGTCGCTTGGCCGGACGTTATTCCGGCCGTGTACCTGCTCGAAGGAGCTTCCAAGCGTATCATTTGGCGTCTGGGCTATCCCCTTGGCGAGCGCCTTCCCCCCCCAAAAAGACTGGAACATGTTATGCGTCACTTTGCCGCAATTTCCTCGTTGGCGACACTCCTGTCCGCCACGGTTCTGATCAGCCCGGCGCTGGCCCAGGACGATTCAGCCACGCCTTTCCAAGGCCCCAGCGCCACCGCGATCGTCGGCGTGGACAATGGCCGCAGCTTTGGCCGCGATGCCACCGGCGTGGTCTATGGCGTGCAGGCCGGCTATGATTGGCAATTGGGCCAAACCGTGTTGGGCATCGAGGGCGAGATCACGGGTGCCAGTACCCGAAATTGCTTTCCGGGCGGCGTCGCCGCTGGCGATCGGTTTTGTGAAAAGGCTGATCGCGACCTGTACATCGGTAGTCGCCTCGGCAGGGTCGTCGGCACGTCCACGCTGCTATACGTCAAGGGCGGTTACACCAATGCCCGCACTAGTTTTGATTATACGGACGGCGCCGCAGGCGTGAACAACTACACGGGCAGCGGCGTACAGGGCGGCATTCGAGGCGGCGCGGGCGTTGAACACAAGATCGGGCCGAACGTGTCGCTAAAGGCCGAATATCGGTACTCGAACTACAGCAACAGCGACTACAGTCGCCACCAGGGTGTGGTGGGGGTTGGCTTCCACTTCTGATCCTTCATCGGCCGCTCGGGGTTTCCCGGGCGGCCGTTTCAATAGGCCAATTCAAGACATGGCATCGCCATGTGCGATGCTACCTGATGATAGGCATCGCCAGTGCCTGGGAAATATTGCGGTTCCATGTGCCGCCCAATTCGCCCTCCCCGCGGTGCCTGCCGTAATCGCTGATGCAGGCCATGTAGTTGGGATGAAACTGCACCGCTCCCGCCTTGCTATCCTCCACGCTCCAATCGGCGCAATTTTTCCCGCGGAACATGTGTTTTTCGGGTTGTTCTGCGCCGGGCGCCAGGTTTTCGGTGCTGATAAAGGCCATCAACAAGCCGCCATTGGCGACGCCAAATTCCTCCGCGCGCGCAACGGAAAACCGGTAAACCTGGTTTTCCAGCATGTCGATTTCGCGCAGCGCCAGCGTCAATGCCGACCATTTCTGGATTCGTGCGCCCTTTGCCAGCCAAGGATCTTGATACAGGCCGCCGTTCACGATCACCGTCAGCTTCGCGTTGGCCGTTCGGTCGGCAAGGCCGGCAATGACCCAGGGCTGTTCAGTTCTCATGACTTGAAGCTCGTGGGGAGATTTACCAGCCCGGGCTTCGTGCTCTGCGGCGTGGGCGATTTTGGCTGATTTGTGATGTGGTGGACCCGCGGGGGATTCCCAAACCGGTAAAGGTGTGA
>JBBQDD010000149.1:0-6181 GCA_038319335.1 Sphingomonadales bacterium | reverse complement strand
TCCATCGCGAAACAAATCCGGTCTTAGCCTTTGGCCCGGTGGATGCTGAAACAAGTTCAGCATGACGGTGGTGACTGGGAGCAAGCGCCATCACGCCGTCACCTCGGCATAGCCATCCGCCTCAAGCGCCAGCGCGAGTTCTGCCCCGCCCGATTTCACGATCCGCCCGCCGGCCAGCACATGTACGAAATCAGGCGCGACATAGTCGAGCAGCCGCTGGTAATGCGTGATCAGGATCACCGCCTTGTCGGGCGCACGCATGATCCGGTTGATCCCATCGCCCACCGCGCGGAGCGCGTCGATGTCGAGGCCGCTATCGGTCTCGTCCAGGATCGCCAGCCGGGGCGCGATGATGCCCATCTGCACCATCTCGTTGCGCTTCTTCTCGCCGCCCGAAAAGCCGACATTCACCGGGCGCTTGAGCATGTCATAGTCCATGCCAAGGCCCGCGGCCTGCGCCTTGGCGAGCTTCAGGAACTCGCCGCCCGAAAGCGGTGCCTCATCGCGGCCCTTGCGCTGCGCGTTCAGCGCCTCACGCAGGAACTGCACGTTCGACACGCCGGGGATTTCGACCGGATATTGGAAGCCGAGGAACAGGCCCGCAGCAGCGCGCTCGTGCGGGGCGAGGGAGAGGAGGTCGACGCCATTGAAGGTCACGTCGCCGGAGGTAACCTCGTAAGCAGGCCGCCCACCAAGCACATAGCCCAGCGTGGATTTACCCGCGCCGTTCGGCCCCATGATCGCATGGATTTCACCTGCGTTCACGGTGAGCGACAAACCCTTGAGGATTTCCTTGCCGTCAATTTCGGCGTGGAGGTTGGTTATTTTAAGCATTAGTTTATCCAAAGTGACAGTGTTGGATCTTTCGCAGCCGACATGGCTCGGGCACCCCAAGCCATGCGATATCCAGATTCCAAAGTGAGCTGTTCTTGTATCGGAGCTTCGGTCGTAAGATCGCGCAAATCGATATAGGACCGATGTTTGTCCTTCAGCGCTTTGCAACTCGGAGCTTGTTCGAAAATAAGTCGATTGTCTCGTACAGCAAGCATGCACTGCTCAGCAGTAGACTGAAATTCCTTAGCCGCATTTAGCGCCTTAACATCCCCATTGTGACAACTAGCCACAATTGCAAAAGTAATCGGAAGCATAACCCGAAGATTCATCTAACCAAACCTTCAAAAAAAACTCCGAGCGCATCCTCCGCCTCGCTATTCTCAAGCCCCTCCCCTTCAGGGGAGGGGTTGGGGTGGGGACCATCCGCGTGTTCCAAGGCTTGCAGAATGGCGACCTTGACGCCCTCTGCATTCCGCATCACGTCTGCATTCGTGAAATGCAGAACGCGGTAGCCGAAGTCGGCCAAGGCCGCATCGCGAACCGCATCCGCCTGCGCATCATGCGTGTCGCCATCTACCTCGACGATCAGCTTTGCCGACGGGCAGACAAAATCTGCAATGAACCAGCCAATCACTTGCTGGCGCCGAAACTTCCACCCGCCAAGCTGGCTGTTCGACAGGTTCCGCCACAGCCGCTTTTCCGGCTCGGTGGGGTTGTTGCGCATGTGGCGCGCGTGCTCGTTTAGTTCGGCGATGGTGTTTGCGGATAGGCCCCACCCCTTGCCCCTCCCCTGAAGGGGAGGGGTTTTGAGACGCCTCGCATCATCGGTCGGCGTCAGGCTCACCCCACGCTCCCCTCAAGCGAAATGCCCAGCAGCTTCTGCGCTTCGACCGCGAATTCCATCGGCAGTTGCTGCAGCACTTCCTTGGCGAACCCGTTCACGATCAGCGCCACCGCCGCTTCCTGGTCCAGCCCGCGCTGCATTGCGTAGAACAACTGATCGTCGCTGATCTTCGATGTTGTCGCCTCATGCTCGATCTGCGCGCTCGGGTTGCGCACCTCGATATACGGCACGGTATGCGCGCCGCACTGGTCGCCGAGCAGCAGCGAATCGCACTGGGTGAAGTTGCGCACGCCCTCCGCGGTGGGCGATACGCGCACCAGGCCGCGATACGTGTTGTCCGAACGCCCTGCCGAAATGCCCTTCGACACGATCGTCGAGCGGGTGTTCTTGCCGAGGTGGATCATCTTGGTGCCGGTGTCAGCCTGCTGGCGGTTGTTCGTCACCGCGACCGAGTAAAACTCGCCGACCGATCCGTCGCCCGCCAGCACGCAGCTGGGATATTTCCACGTGATCGCGCTGCCGGTTTCCACCTGCGTCCAGCTGACCTTGCTGTTCTTGCCCTGACACAAAGCGCGCTTGGTGACGAAGTTATAGATGCCGCCCTTGCCGTTCTCATCACCGGGATACCAGTTCTGGACAGTCGAATATTTGATCTCGGCATCGTCCATCGCGACGAGCTCGACGACAGCGGCATGCAGCTGGTTCTCATCCCGCATCGGCGCGGTGCAGCCTTCGAGGTAGCTGACGTAACTGCCCTTATCGGCGACGATCAGCGTGCGTTCGAACTGGCCGGTATTCTCCGCGTTGATGCGGAAATAGGTGCTCAGCTCCATCGGGCAGCGCACGCCTTCGGGGATGTAAACAAACGTCCCGTCGCTGAAGACCGCGCAGTTGAGCGCGGCGAAGTAGTTGTCGTGCATGGGCACGACCTTGCCCAGCCACTTCTTCACCAGCTCCGGATATTCCTTCACCGCCTCGCTGATGCTGCGGAAGATGACGCCCGCGCTTTCCAGCTCCTTGCGGAAGGTGGTCGCGACCGAAACGCTGTCAAACACCGCATCCACCGCCACGCGGCGCTGCGGCAAGCCGCCCTCTTCGCCGCCCTCAACACCCGCGAGCAATTTCTGCTCGGCAATCGGGATGCCGAGTTTTTCGTACACGCGCAGGATTTCGGGATCGACCTCATCCAGGCTGCCCAGCTTGGGCTTCGCCTTGGGCTCGGCGTAATAATAAGCGTCCTGATAATCGATCGGATCAAGCTGCAGCTTGGCCCAGTCTGGCGATTCCATCGTCAGCCAGTGGCGAAACGCCTTCAGCCGCGATTCGAGCATCCATTCCGGCTCACCCTTTTTGGCGGAGATGAAGCGGACGGTGTCTTCGGTCAGGCCCTTGGGGGCGAATTCCTGCTCAATATCTGAGCTGAAACCCCATTCATATTTCTTGTTTGCAGCCGCGATGGCGTCGGCATTCTTGGTGGCCATTATGCCATTTCCCTCGATAAACTTGCTAGGCTGACGCCCGCCAATGCCCCTCGCACCGCGCCGTTGACGACGTTCCAGTGCGGCTTCACCCGGCAATTTTCCTCGATAATGCAATCATGGCGACCTTCATCGACGCAGGATGTGAGCATGATCGGCCCCTCCACCGCCTCGATAATGTCCGCCAGCGAGATGGCCGCTGCCGGGCGCGACAGGCGAAACCCGCCGCCGGTGCCGCGCGTGCTTTCAATCAGCCCCGCCGATGACAGGCGGCTGACGAGCTTTTGCACTGTCGGCAGCGGAATGCCCGTTTCCTCGCTCAGCAATGTCGCATTCAGCCGCCCGGTCACGCCGCAATGGCGCGCAGCCGCGCTCATCATCACGACGGCGTAATCGGCAAGGCTGGAAAGGCGCATCGAGTCCAATCGGATGAAATTGATCTGATTTACAGATGCGCCATAGCTGCGCCCAAATCAACCCGGTACTTTGGCCACCCTGGCCTTTGACGCTATCCGCCGCACCTGCCAAACGCCGCACCATGTTTTCACTTATCAGACCCGCCCTTTTCGCGCTTGATGCAGAACGCGCACATGGCCTGACGATCAACGGGCTTGCCGGCTGGGCGAAGCTGGGCACGCCCTTTGCCGCGCCGCCGCCCGATCCGATCCTGCGCAGCACCGTCGCGGGGATCGATTTCGCCACGCCGCTTGGATTGGCGGCGGGGGTCGACAAGAATGGCGATGCGATTGACGGCTGGTTCGGGCTTGGCTTTGGCAGCGTGGAAATCGGCACGCTCACCCCCCTGCCCCAACCGGGCAACCCGAAGCCGCGCATCTTCCGGCTGGTGGCGGATCGCGCCGTTATCAACCGGCTGGGATTCAACAATGGCGGCATCGCGGCGGCGCTGCCCCGGGCTAAGGCAGCCGCCCGAAAGGGTGTGCTCGGCATCAATGTCGGCGCGAACAAGGATGCGGCGGACCGGATCGCTGATTATGTCACCGGCGTCACCCGCGCCGCGCCGATCGCGGATTACGTCACGATCAACATCAGCTCGCCAAACACCCCCGGCCTGCGCGATCTGCAACACGGCGCGGCGCTGGCCGAATTGCTGGCGGCATGTGATGCTGCGCGCGGGGCCACGCCGTTGTTCCTGAAGATCGCCCCCGACCTGGAGCCCGCCGAGATCGACGATATCGCTCGCGCCGCCATCGCCCACCATGTCGATGCGTTGATCGTATCCAACACCACAATTTCCCGCCCGCCGAGTCTCACGTCGCTGCATCAGGCCGAAATGGGCGGCCTTTCCGGCGCACCGCTCGCCGTGCTGGCCCGCGCGCGGTTGGGCGATTTGCGCAGGGCAACCGGCGGAGCGATACCGATCATCTCCGTCGGTGGCATCGATAGCGCGGCGGAGGCCTATGCCCGGATTCGGGCCGGGGCGTCGCTGGTGCAGCTATACAGCGCGCTGGTGTTTGAAGGGCCGGGGCTGGCGCGGCAGATCAATGCCGGGCTGACGGCGCTGTTGAAGCGCGACGGATATACCAGCCTGTCGGCGGCGATTGGCGCGGCATGACGATCCATGGTTGCGGATCGGCCAAACCCGGCTAGGTTTGCGGCTATGAAAATGCTGATCCTGCCGCTGCTGGCGATGCTGCTGCCCGCCGCCACGCCATCCTTCGCCCAAACGCCCCCTGAGACGCCAGGTGTCGTGTCCTCTGCCGATCCGCGCGCAGCAGCCGCTGGCCAGGAAATCCTGCGGGCGGGCGGCAGTGCAGCCGACGCGCAAATGGCGATGATGCTGGCGCTCACCGTGGTGGAACCGCAATCGAGCGGCATCGGCGGTGGCGGCTTCTTCATCTATCAGGATGCCGCAACCGGCGTGCTGTCCACGATCGATGGCCGCGAAACCGCACCTGCCGCCGCCACCCCCGGTCGCTTCACCAACCCCGATGGCACCGCGCTTGGCTTTTTGCAGGCGGTGCCTGGCGGCAAATCGGTTGGCGTGCCGGGCAACATGCGGCTGATGGCGATGGTGCATCGCCGCTGGGGCAAGCTGCCGTGGAAGGCGCTGTTTGCTCCCGCGATCAAGCTGGCGGAGGAAGGCTATACGGTCACCCCGCCCATGGCGAATAAGCTCGGCTTTGTGTCAACCCTGTGGAGGGATTTCCCCGCCACCGCTGCGCAATATATGCATGACGGCAAGCCTTATGCCGTGGGTGAAACCATCAAGAACCCCGCGCTTGCTCAAACGCTGCGAACGCTGGCGGACCGTGGTGCCGATGCGTTTTACGCTGGCCCGATTGCAGAATCCATCGTCGCCGCAGCAACCGGATCAACCCGCGCCCCAAGCGACATGACGCTGGCCGATCTTGCCGCCTATCAGGCAAAGCAGCGCCCCGCCGTGTGCGGCCATTACCGCGTATACCGGATTTGCGGCATGGGCCCGCCATCATCGGGTGCCACCACCGTGCTTCAGATTCTGGGCATGATCGAACGGTTCGACATGAAGAAACTCGGCGCTGCCAATCCGATATCATGGCATCTGATCGGCGAGGCGATGCTGCTCGCCTATGCAGACCGTGAGACGTATCTGGGCGACCGTGATTTCGTTGACGTACCCGTCGCCGGGCTGATCGATCCGGCCTATCTGAAGGTGCGATCGAAGCTGATCTCGGTCGACAAGACGCTGGCGTCGCATGATGCCGGCCTGCCCCCCGGCGCGACCCCGCGCACCACCGCGCCACAAGCTGAAGTGCCCGGCACCACGCATTTCGTATCAGTCGACCGGGCGGGCAATGTCGCGACGATGACGTCCACCGTAGAAGGGCCGTTCGGCAGCCAGTTGCTTGCGGGCGGCTTTGTGCTCAATAACGAGCTGACCGATTTCACCTATGTGCCCGAAAAGAATGGCGCGCCCGTGGCCAACCGGGTGCAGGGCGGCAAGCGGCCTTTGTCGTCCATGTCGCCAACCATCGTGTATGACGAAAGCGGCAAGCCGATTTTCACCGTGGGCGCGGCGGGTGGC
>JBBQDD010000148.1:0-6304 GCA_038319335.1 Sphingomonadales bacterium | reverse complement strand
CGCCTGCCGCGCCCTGCTGATCACGCGCTGGTAAACCGTGGCCCCGGTAAAATCGCGAAACTCCAGCGCCAGCGCGTCCACGTCCAGGCTTATCGCAGCAAAGCCCGATCGCGACAGGCAGAATTGCGTGCCCTTCACCGACGCAACAGGCCGCACTTCAGAACCCGCGCCGCTAAGGATATAGTCGACGCCGTTATCGACGATGTGCTGCATATCGTGATCATGGCCAGCGATATAGGCTTGCACGCCGTGGCGTTCGAGGATCGGCTTGATCATCGCAACCAGTTCAGGCGTGTCGCCATGGCTGCTGCCGCCAGAGCGCACCGTGTGGTGCCCCGCCACGATCTTCCACGCAGCGGTTGATTCGCCCAGCGCCCTGTCGAGCCAGGCAAGCTGTGCGCGCACATCCTGCGCCGCCACATTCTGCGCGATCACGCTTTGCACGTTCTCGCGGTATTTATGCACCAGCGGCGATGTGTCGATAACGAACATATCCATTGCCGGCATGCCCATATCGGCCCCAGCCACCTTGAAATAGCGCGAGGGCATCCGCCAACGGCTGCTGGTGGCCGCATAATCGATCTGCGCCTGCGGGTTACCGCGATAATCATGGTTGCCCAGCGCAACCTGCCAGGGAATCTGCAATGCGGGATCGGTGTAGACATCCTCGAACGAGGATTTCCACTGCGGATCGGTGATCGAATCGACCCCGTCGTCATAAAAATTATCGCCCACCGCAAGCACGAAGCGGCTGGACCGCGCGGCCGATGCTTTGCCCATCTGAATGGCAACGTCACGCTGATGCGCCGCCCCGTCGCGCCCCCAATCGCCGATCACCAGGAAATCAAGCGGCTTCACCGCCGCCCGCGCGCCAACCAGCGGCACCAGCCCGGCCCCGACCGCGATTCCGGCCGCAAGTCCGGCAACAGCAGTGCGGCGATTGATGGTATCGAACGACATGGCGGTTTTCCCCCTGAACCCAAGGATCGTGGTGCTACCGTCGATTTGTGACAGGATGTGGTCGGGGAGACAGGATTCGAACCTGCGACATCCTGCTCCCAAAGCAGGCGCGCTACCAGACTGCGCCACTCCCCGACGCTGGGCTGCCCTAGGCGGCAAGCACCGCAAGCGCAACCCACATGTCTTTTATTTGCAGTACCGGGCATGGTTTGCCCATGGCAACGCGGGTTTGGTGGGCCCGGCAGGACTCGAACCCGCAACCTAGCCGTTATGAGCGGCCGGCTCTACCATTGAGCTACAGGCCCCACCGTCGCCACGCCTAGCGGAGGGGTGGGCTGCTGGGCAAGCCTTGCGCGGCGTCGATCAGCGCGTCGAGCCCGGTGGGGCGCACGCCCAGCCGGTCGAGCAGCGCCAATACCCCGTCCCACCAGCGTTCAAATGCCGCCAGATCAGCGGCATCGCGCACATAGGGGGTGTGGCCGGGCACCAGCGAGGGCGAATGGAACGAGAAGTTGAGCACCTTCACGCCCGACTCCACCGCGATCTGTACAGCCTGCAACGCATCGCGCAGCGGCATTTGTTCCGGCGTCAGCGCGACGCGGGCCAGCAAATCGCTGCGCGCCATTACCCCCCGCGCGCGGGGCACCCGGCCCAGCGCCGGGTAGAGCAACGGCCCCTGCCCCCGCCAGCGGCCCGTAAACACCGTGGTCAGCGGCAGTTCCACCAGCCCCCCCAGGCGGAACGCATGGTTGCCGATGGCTGAGAAATCCGGCCCGCCCGCCGCCGTATAATCATAACGCGCGCGCATCGAGCTATCGAGCGCATAGCCGCGCGCTGCAAGCAGCCCGATCGTATTCGGGCCGATGCCATATCGCCCGGCGCGGTACGCGCGCGGTGCCTTGCCGAACGCATCGGTAATTGCCGCTGTCAGCACATCCATCTTTGCCGCTTCCAATGCCGGGGGCAGATTGCCAGGGAAGCTGTTTTGGGCGGTCACCGCTTCATCAAAGGGCGGATTTACCCAGGGGTGAAGCTGGGTGCCGATGCTTGACTGCCCATCCTCCAGCACACGGCGCAGGATGTCGACGGCGGCAGGATCGCTGACAATCGGGTGATCGATCATGAAGCCCAGCGGCACTCCCGCCGCCGCAAAGCGCGCATGCGCCGCCGGGATTGCCGCCACCGCCGTCGTCGCGCGGGCATCGCGGGACAGCGGGGCCGCCCAATCGAATTCCTCTTCGGTATCGACAAAAACGGTGAAGCGCTGACCAAAATCGGCTGGCCATGGCACCAGCGCGTCATCACCGGGCACCGCCGGGCGATACCCCGGGGCGCGGCTTACCGGAGGAACGTCATCCGGCACGATCAGATGGTTGATGCCTGGCCCACACCGTGAGTGAAGGCGGCGGGCAGCCGCAAAGTCAAGCGATCAACGCCAATCGTCAGGCTGCCGCCCAGCTCAACCGCCAGGTTGCGCGCCAGCCGCAGGGCAAAGCCCGTGCCGAGCAACGGCGCGCCAATCTCCTCTGCCTCCGCCTCTGCATCGATCGTCAACAGCGCATCGCCGGCATAGGCCGCGAGCGCGCGCGGGCGATCGATATGGATCGCCACGGTCTCGTCCCCTTCGCGGCCCATCCGCACCGCAATCGTCTCCCCCGCGCTGCCTGCTGCCACCAGCGCGGCGAGCAACCGCCCGAACAGCCGGTCGACCGCACGGTCATCCCCCCTGATCGCGACATCGCCTGCCGCGATATCAAGCGACAGCGCAGCGCCGCGCAGCGCGGCGAGCGGCTCCAGATCAAGCGCGATCCGCTGCAGCAGCAGGGCGACCGGAATATCCGTCGCGCGCAAATCAAGCGCATGCGCCTCAATCCGCGCGGCGGTATCCAAATCGTCGATCGCGCCCAGCAAGCCCATCGCCTGGTCCCGGATCGTGCCGGCATAATCCCGGTACGCCCCGGGCACCGGGCCCAGCAGCTCGCCCTCGATCATCTCTGCAAAGCCGGCGATCGCAGTCGTCGGCGTGCGGAGCTCATGCACCAGTTGGCGCAGCGAATCGGTCGCGGGCGAGCGGCCGCCGTGCGTCGGCTCAGCGCGTTCGTCGGCGCGGGGGCGGCGGGCGGTGCCGCGATAGCCGGTGAAGCGCCCGGTCGCCCGGTCAAATGCCGGCACGCCGGAAATGCGCCACTGCCCCGCCGCATCGGAATCGCCGTCAATCAACAGCCGCGCCTGCGCAAAGGCGGAGCGGCGGCGAAATGCGCCTGCTGCAACACCATCAACCCGCGCTGCACCGCCATCGGCAGCGGCATCAAGCGATACGCCGATCAACGCCGCGCGCGACACCCCGGCCACCCACATGATCACACCGCGGGCATCGGTTTCGAAACTAAAGCCTTCAGGCGCGGCGCGTGCTTCGCCGATATCATTGGCAATCGTTGCAGCGCCATCGGCACTACCCTCCTGATCCCGCTGGCGCTGAAAGGCGTCGATCCGCGCGACGAGATCAGAGATCTGGAACGGGCCGCGTGGGGCAACCGGTTCTGGCGCCGCTGGTTCGGGGGTGGCCAGTTCCACAGGTGTATCGTTGGCCACAAGCGCCAAGGGCTGTTCGGGCACAGCTTCCGGGACGACCGTTTCCTGCGCCACCTGCTGCTGCTGGCGCAGCGCCTCCACCACAATCGGCAAGCCGAACGCCACGCTGGCGATCGACACGAACGACATCGCGCCGGTTTGCGCCACGGCTTCACTGGGGGCTGGCTCAGTGGGCGCTGGTTCAATGCGCGCTGGTTGGCGGATGGGCGATGGCAGAATGTCGACCACGATCGGCGCTACGGTCGGCTCAGGCTGGCGCTCTGGCTGAGGTTCGGGCAGCCGCTCCGGTGTCGCCGCCAATGCCACAGGCGCTGGCGCTGGCGCTGGCGGCGGGGTCGCAGGCAGCATCGTCGGCAGCTTGATCGGTCGAAGCCTGGCGACTGCACTGCCCGGCGCGGCAGGGCGCGCGGCAAGCACGTCCGTCCAGTCGATCGACAGCGGTTCCGCATAAAGCTCAGCTGGGGGCAGTTGATCAGCTTGCAGGGCCGGCGGCGGCGTGATCGCAGCTGCCGGTGCGAGATCGATCACCCCGGGCACGGCAATGGAGCCGGTCGCTGGCGCAGCGAAGGTGTCCACCGCAACCGGCGTCGCAACCGCCAACGGTGCTGGAAGATCAGCCAGCGCGGCCAGAAAATCAGCGCCAAATTCGACGCGAGTTTCAGCTTCAGATTCAACCTCAGCTTCCGCTTCGGCTGCCGGTTCGGCTTCGGCTTCCGCCTCTACGCTTGGCTGCTCCGCCAGGTCATCGCTGGCGGGATCGGCCGCAATTCCGGGCTGCGCCACTTCGGGCGTCGTTGCCACTTCAGCGGCCATCGTCGAGGGCGGCAGGATGAAGTCGATCGGCCCATAGGTTTCAAGCGCGCGGACCACCTCAGCCGACAAATCGCGCCGGTGACGCAGCACCGATCGCGCGGCAGGCGACATATCGGGCAGCATGGCGGTCCATTCGGCGGTCGTCAGCTCCGCCATTCGCAGCACGGGCGCTGAAATCGCCAGATCTTCCTCGGCAAACAGCCGCACCAGCGGTGCCGGCGGCCGGGCAAAGGCAAGCGCACGCGCGCTCGCGGCACGAATCGTCGAGGGCACCTGCGCCCGAATCGACCGCAGCCGGGTAATCGCCATCTCACTCGCTGGCGCACGGCCACGACCGATCAGATCAACCAGCTGCCGCCACGCCGTTTGCGCGCCAAAAGCTGTCGACATATCTGCCGATAATACTGTGTCGAGGCTGTCGTCGAACCGCAATTTCAGGGCGCCTTCCGGCGACGCACAAAGGCGCGTCGTAAGGAATTCTTAACCCCAATTGCGGGCGCGTGGGAACAGCTGTTTTCGGCACGTCGCAATGTGGGACAATTGCGTTTGCTAGCAATTATATTATGTGGGAATGGGCAGCGGCGGACGAAAAACATCGCGCGCACAAAGAAGGGGTTGTCATGGCATTCGATCGCATCGACCGGCAGATTCTTGAGTTGCTGCAAGATGATGGTCGCATGACCAATGTCGACCTTGCCGAACGAGTCGGGCTCACGGCGCCACCCTGCCTGCGCCGGGTGCGCGCGCTGGAGGAACAGGGCGCGATCCGTGGCTATCATGCCAGCCTGGATGCAGCGACGCTGGGCTATCCGATCACCGTCTTCGCGCTCGTCAGCCTGCGCAGCCAGGCCGAGCAGGATCTGGCGGCGTTCGAAGTCTATATCGAAACCATCCCCGAAGTGCGCGAATGCCACATGTTGAACGGGGAGATCGATTTCATCCTGAAAATCGTCGCGACCGATTTGAAGGCGTTTCAGGAAATCCTGACGACGCACCTGACCCCAGCCCCCAACGTCGCCAGCGTCAAGACATCGCTCACCATTCGCACCGCCAAGAACCTGCCCGGAATCCCTGTGCTGGCAGAAGGCTGAGGCCAAACCCGCGATCCCGCCATGGTCTGCACACAAAAAAAGGGCGGCACCGGGGCCGCCCTTTTTTTTACTCATGCACCGCCACGCCTCAGCTGGTCGGCACCTGCGCGCCCAGATCGAGCCAGATGATCCAGAACGCGGCAATCTGGTTACGGGGTGATGTTTTCACATTGGCAAATGCCGCGCGCGCATTGGCATCGTCGCGCAACAGGGCATAGGCAATGCCAAGCCGGGTGTTGACTTCATCTGTCTTCGTCACACCCTTGGCCAGCGCGATTTTGTACAGCTCGACTGCCTTGGCGTAATTGCCCTCACCGATATACCCGTCGCCAACCGATGCTGCCGCAACGCCGGTTGCCGCTGCCTTTGCCTTGGCCTCGCGTGCCGAGATCGGGCCGTCGAGCTTGATGGCCGCAACCGATGCCGCATACAGGCCCTTGTCGTCCGCACGCGTCAGCTGCATCTTGTTTGACTTGATGCCCTCATCAAACACTGCCTTGGCTTCCACGGGCAGGCCAACCGTATTGGCATATTGGGCGTATTGGGAAAAATCAGCCAGATCAGCGAGCGCATTGTTGACGCGCATCAGGCGGAACAGATCGATCTTCTGCCCCTTGTCGAGCAAGTCGACCCGCTTCCCCGAAAAGCCGAAATACACGATCAGCGACCGCCAGTTCTTGGAGCTGGGATATTGCTTCAGCTTGGCTTGCGCCCAGGCGAGATAATCATCGAGGCGATCCGCCTTGACCAGGCGCGCAATGATGTAATCATACCACTGTTCGTTTGGCTTGCGGCCAGCGGCCAGCTCGGCGTCAATCGCCCGCTTCATTTCAGCCGCACCGCCCACA
>JBBQDD010000147.1:0-6383 GCA_038319335.1 Sphingomonadales bacterium | reverse complement strand
CAGCGGCACCTGGGCGTCGATCGCCTCCAGGATCGAATCCGCGGCAAAGGCGGGCGGCACATAGACGACAGACGCGGTCGCCCCGGTCTTCGCCACAGCCTCATGCACAGTGTCATATACCGGCAGGTCGAGGTGAGTGGTGCCGCCCTTGCCCGGCGTGACGCCCGCGACCATCTGCGTGCCGTACTCCAGCGCCGCCTTGGTGTGGAAACTGCCCGTTTCACCGGTCATCCCTTGCGTGATGACCTTGGTGTTCTTGTCGACGAGGATGCTCATGCTCACTTCTCTCTGGTAAATCTGGTGGCTAGGGCCGGAATAGGTTTCTCAGCCAGCTTCCCGCCGAAGTTTTTAGTGGTGGGGCCACTGGCGCGTTGGGATCGTCCTCCGGAAAGATTACAACGTCGTTCAAATCGTAAAGTCCGAGGCCATGAGCTTGCGCCAAGTCCATGACTTGCTGGCATGCTTTGTCCGAGGCCGACCAGCGAAAATCCATATGAATATGTGTCGGTTGAAACTCATAGCCAGCGAGGCGATCGACCTCGTCAATATCCTTACCGGATGGCCCGTTCATATCAGGGAACGTCTTAACCATTTCGGCATAGAAATCTGCGAAGCGCCTATTCGCAGGCTCTGGAAGTGACCCCTCGCTTTCTTCAGCTAAATCTTGAGCCGCAGCATACCATTCCAGGAAAGAGGAGAGCTCTCTAGGAACTCCCTCAGCTTCAAACACGACAAGATCATAGCTCATCGCAATGCCCCGTGGTCAGCCCAACGACCCGTCAATCGCCTTGCACGCCACCAGCAGCTCCTTCACCGCATCCACCGACACGCCAAGGTTAGCCTTGGCCTCGTCATCCAGCGCGATTTCGACGATCTGTTCGACGCCGCCTGCGCCAATCACCACCGGCACGCCCACATACAGGTTATCGATGCCGTATTGGCCGGTCAGGTGCGCTGCGGCAGGCAGGACGCGCTTTTGGTCGTAGAGATATGCCTCCGCCATCGCGATGCCGCTGGTCGCTGGCGCGTAATAGGCCGAGCCTGTTTTCAGCAGCGCGACAATCTCGCCGCCGCCGCTGCGAGTGCGCGCGACGATGGCGTCGATGCGCTCCTTGGTCGAACGGCCCATCGCGATCAGATCAGGCACCGGAATGCCGCTTACGGTCGAATACTGGATCACCGGCACCATCGTGTCGCCGTGCCCGCCAAGCACAAAGCTGGTCACGTCTTTCACCGACACCTTGAATTCATCGGCCAGGAAATGGCTGAACCGGGCGCTGTCGAGCACGCCCGCCATGCCGACCACCTTGTGGTGCGGCAGGCCGGAAAATTCGCGCAGTGCCCACACCATCGCATCGAGCGGGTTGGTGATGCAGATCACAAACGCATCGGGCGCATTGGCGGCAATGCCCGCGCCAACGGCCTTCATCACCTTCAGATTGATGCCGATCAGATCGTCACGGCTCATGCCGGGTTTACGCGCCACACCGGCGGTGACGATGATCACATCAGCGCCCGCGATATCGGCATAATCATTGGTGCCAGTGATCGTCGCGTCAAACCCCTCAACCGGGCCGCACTGCGACAGATCAAGCGCCTTGCCCTGCGGCACGCCCTCAACCACGTCGAACAACACGATATCGCCAAGCCCCTTCAGGGCGGCGAGGTGGGCAAGCGTGCCACCGATATTACCAGCACCGATCAGCGCGATTTTCTTGCGAGCCATCTTCATCCTCCGGCGACGGGCGGGTGCAGACAAGTCCCGCAAAGCGAGAGCGGCTTAGGCGCTTTGGGGCCATGCCGCAACCTGGCAAATGCCCGGAATTGACCCTTTAGTGATAACGCTTCTCAATTGCACATAATCGTCCCGTCAATGTGCGCCATGCCCCTTGGCAAGGTAAAGATCGGACTGCATTTCTTCCAACCGCGATACGGTACGTTCGAATTCGAACGATCCGTCGCCGGTGGCATACAGCGCGCCGGGGGACGCATCCGCCGCTGCAATCAGCTTCACGCTGTTTTCGTACATCGCGTCGATCAACGTCACGAACCGGGCGGCCTCGTTGCGGCTCTCAGGGCCAAGCTGCGGGATGCCAACGATGATGACCGTGTGGAACCGGCGCGCGATCGCCAGATAATCCGCCGCCCCGCGCGGCTCCCCGCACAGCCGCTTGAACGAGAATACCGCCACGCCCTTCAAACTCTTCGGCACATGCAGCGTCCGCCCGCCCTGCACCGGAATATCCTCGGTCGGCACATGCGCCCGGTCCTCCGGCGGATAATCGGTCAGGCGGAAGAACGCGGCTGACAACGCCTTGGTCGATGCTGCGCCATTGGGCACCAGCCACATATCCATATGGCCCAGCCGGTCGCGGCGATAATCGATCGGCCCGTTCAGCCCGACGACCTGCGTGCGTTCCCCCAGCAGGGCGATGAACGGCAGGAACAGATCACGGTTCAGCCCGTCTTTGTACAGATCGGTCGGGGCACGGTTCGACGTGGCCACCACCGTCAGCCCGCGCGTCCACATTGCAGTGAATAGCCGTGACAGGATCGCCGCATCGGCGGTGTTGTTCACCACCATCTCGTCAAACGCGATCAGCCGCGCCTCACCCACCATCGCCGTCGCAACCGGGACGATCGGGTCGCCAAGCTCCTTCTTGCGCTCCTCCGCCAGGCGCTGATGCACTTCGAGCATGAATTCGTGGAAATGGACGCGGCGTTTGCGGCGAATGTCGACGCAGTTGTAGAACAAATCCATCAGCATCGATTTGCCGCGACCAACCCCGCCCCACAGATACACGCCGCGCGGCGGCTCTGGCGGGCGGCCAAGTGCGCGCCACAGCACCGATCCGCGCTTGGGCGCTGCCTCCAGCTCCGTCGCCAGCGATGCCAGCGTCAGCACGGCGGCCTGTTGCTCGCGGTCCGGGCGAAGCTCCCCCGCCTTGAGCAGCTTGTTATAGCGATCGAGCACGAAGGTCATTGGGGAACCTGCCCACAGCCGTCGCGCTGAACTTGTTCCAGCATCCACTGCGTCACCGCGAAGGACCGCTGTTTCGGCACGGTGGATCCTGAAACAAGGTCAGGGTGACGCCAGGGATTGGGGGTTGGCGCGGACAACATCACCGCACCGTCGGCTTTCGAATGGTGCCGGAAAACGCCAGGATCTTCTCCTGATCCGCACCCTCACCCTGCACGATCAGGCCGCGCAGAAACAGCAATCGCCCGGTTTCGCGCAGCAATTCCACCTGCGCCTCGATGGGCTGGCCAATGATGCCGCGACCGATGAACTGGGTCGACAAATCAAGCGTCACTGCAGTGCCCGCCTCAATCAGGCCAAAGCCGCGCGCGGCGGCAAACAACGCCATATCGACAAACCCCAGCAGTGCGCCGCCATGCACCTTGTTGCTCAGGTTGGAATGCTGGTGCTGGGGCGTCATCCGCACCCGCGCGATATGCCCCTCCACCTTCAGCAGGAACGGCCCGAACAGGCTGTTGAACCGCGTGGGATCGCTCAACGCCCAGGTCATCCAGCCGGGATGATCGGGCGATTCCTGATAGGTGAAGGGGGGTGGCTGGCTGTTCACTTCAATAACCGTTCGTGTCGAGCGAAGTCGAGACACCCAATGCAGCGCCCGTGGCCCGCCCCTAGACTTCGCTCGGGACGAACAGTCAGCCAGGCGACGGGTTACACCACCCGTTCGACTTCCATCTTCTTGATTTCCGCAATCGCCTTGGCCGGGTTCAGGCCCTTGGGGCACACATTCGCGCAGTTCATGATCGTGTGGCAGCGATAGAGGCGGAACGGATCCTGCAGCTCGTCCAGCCGCTCGCCCGTCATCTCGTCGCGGCTGTCAGCCAGCCAGCGATAGGCCTGGAGCAGGATGGCGGGGCCAAGGAACTTGTCGGCATTCCACCAATAGCTGGGGCAGCTGGTGGAACAGCAGGCGCACAGGATGCACTCGTACAGCCCGTCCAGCTTTGCGCGATCGGCTGGCGACTGAAGCCGCTCCTTGCCCGATGGCGGCGGGGTGACGGTCTGCAGCCATGGCTTGATCGAGGCATATTGCGCGTAGAAATGCGTGAAATCAGGCACCAGATCCTTGATCACCGCCATCGCGGGCAGCGGCGTGATCTGCACATCGCCCTTCACATCCTCGATCGCCTTGGTGCAGGCCAAGGTATTGGTGCCGTCGATATTCATCGAGCAGGAACCGCAAATCCCCTCGCGGCATGACCGGCGGAAGGTGAGCGACGAATCCTGCTCCGCCTTCATCTTGATCAGCGCGTCGAGCACCATAGGCCCGCACTCGTCCAGATTGATTTCGAACGTGTCAAACCGGGGATTCTCACCGCTATCGGGATCATAGCGATAGACCTTGAACTTCTTCACCCGTGTCGCTTCGCTGCCATCGGCCGATTTGGCAGCCTTGTGAACCTTGCCCTGCGGCTTGATCTTGCTGTTCTTCGGCAGGAAAAATTCGGCCATTGCTCAACTCGTCCTATCACTGGCGCGGGGCGACGCTGGCCCCTGCGCACAGGCGATACATGAGCGCGAGCAGGGTCGCAAACATTTGTGCGCGCCTTGCCTACGACAATAGTGCCGGGTAGCGCGGTGGGATGCGGCTGGACCAATGCCATAATGTCGATGATTTCCGGCGGCTCGCCAAGGCGCGGCTGCCGGGGCCGGTGTTCCATTATATCGATGGTGCCGCCGATGACGAGGTGACGCGGCGACGCAACACCACCGCCTATGAAAGCTGCGACCTGGTGCCCGATGTGCTGGCGGGCGTGGCGGAGATCGACACCAGCGTGACGGTGATGGGCAAGCGGATATCGATGCCGCTGTTCCTGTCGCCCACCGCGCTGCAGCGGCTGTTCCACTGGCGCGGCGAGCGCGCGGTGGCGGCGGCAGCAGAGAAATTCGATACGTGGTTCGGCATATCATCGCTCGCCACCGTGAGCATCGAAGAGATTGGCCGCACGGTCGCCAGTCCCAAGCTGTTCCAGCTTTATGTCCACAAGGACAAGGGCTTGAACGCCGCGATGATCGCTGCATGCAAGGCCGCGAAGTTCGATGCGATCGCGCTGACCGTGGACACCATCGTGGGCGGCAACCGGGAGCGGTGCCTGCGCAGCGGCTTCACCTCGCCACCCCGGATAACGCCCTCCTCTGCGCTCAGCTTTGCGATGCACCCGCGCTGGACGCTTGATTATCTGCTGCGCGAACCGTTCGAGCTGTCCAACCTGAAGGATCATCTGGACGAGGGATCGCGCAAATCCATGTCGGTCGGCGAGTATTTCACGACTATGCTCGATCAGTCACTCGACTGGAAAACGGCAGAGGCGATCCGCGCCGATTGGGGCGGGCAATTCTGCCTGAAGGGTATCATGTCGGTGGGGGATGCCCGCCGCGCGGTGGATATTGGCGCGACGGCGATCATGGTTTCCAACCATGGTGGCCGCCAGCTCGACGGCGGCCGTGCGCCGTTCGATCAGCTCGCCGAAATCGTCGATGCCGTGGGCGACCGGATCGACGTGATCTGCGACGGCGGCATCACGCGGGGATCCCATGTGCTGAAGGCGCTGAGCGTGGGGGCCAAGGCGTGCTCCGGCGGGCGGCTGTATCTTTACGCGCTGGCGGCGGCAGGCCAGGCGGGGGTGGAGCGCGCGCTGGGCAATCTGCAGGCGGAAATCGTGCGAGACATGAAGCTGATGGGCGCGAAATCAGTGTCCGATCTGGGGCGAGGCAATCTGCGCTGGCGGTAAGCGGACTGGCCAGAAAAGCTGAATGAACCTGCCGCCTGGCTGAATGCCGTCGCATCCGCCAAGACCGCTGAAACGCGACTTATCACCGTTCCATATCCTTCTGGCAGAATTGTTCTCCCGCGCAGGCGGGAGTCTAGACTGGGTCCCCGCCTTCACGGGGACACAAGGACGCAGTTGGGGGGCGGCTCAGGCGCCCGCCGCCAGCCCCTAGCGCCGCTCCAGCAGCTCGATCGCAGGCCTGCCCACCGGGGCAGTCGCCGTCGCCGGCGTGCGCCTCTCGAGATCGGCGAGCCACGCCGTTGCCTTGTCGCCGATCATGGTTTGCGGCTGTGAGGGCTGCAAACGGCCGTCATTCTCCCACTTTGCAACTAGCGCCGTTGCCTCCCGGCTGGCCGCAGCGAGCGGTTGGGCCTTTCGCAGCGCATGGTTGATCAGCGCGTCGCCATAGAAGGTCCAGTCATTGTCCGATTGGCAGCCGAACGACGACCTGTCCCCCGAGGATGCCGTCAGCACCGCTGTATCATCGTCGCCCAGCGCGCGCAGGAACACGCCTGAATAGCACGCGCTGACGATCACCACCCGCCGCGTGATGCCCAGCGCCCCCAGCATCGCCG
>JBBQDD010000146.1:0-6404 GCA_038319335.1 Sphingomonadales bacterium | reverse complement strand
GCTGCGCGATCCTGGCGCAGTAATCGCCCAGATCGAAACGGCACTGCGCCGCGAGGCGGGGGATAGCGACGACGATCCGTTCGAGGGATTCGCCGCCCCGCAGCCGGTGGCTAGCCCGCCGAAGAACGACGTGGACGACCCCGCACCGGCTGCAGAGTCTGGCCCGCAATCGACCGGGCCGGCCTTCAGCGAATTCCGCTTCCAGCAAGGTAGTTCCGACAAGTTTTGGAAGATCGCGGTCTCTGGCGGCGAGCTGACGGTAATCTTTGGCCGCAGCGGCACCAAGGGCAGCACGGTGGTCAAGGTTTTCGAAACCCCGGAACGCGCCAAACGCGAAGCCACCAAACTGATCGCAGAAAAGGTCCGCAAGGGCTATTTAGAGGTCTAGCGGGTGTCGTCACTGGCGGTGGCAGCCTAATGAGACGTGCGTCAAGCAGGGCGGCGAGATGGTTTACCTCTGGCGTGCAGTCGACCACGAAGTCGATATCCTCGAGAGCTTCATCACGAAAAAGCGTGAGAAATCAGTAGCCATGGCTTTCCTGAAGATGGCGCCGAAGCGCCACGGCGCGCCAGCAGCGGGGCTCAGCAACGAGCTCATATCCTACAGAGTCGCGACAACGACCCTGGCAATGCCGACAAGCAGGAGGGTAGTCAGCACGCCAACAAACGTGCCGAAAATGGCCAGCTGCCGTTCCGAAGACGAGGGCGGGCGATGCTGGGATTCAGGTGAATGAAGACGCTACAAAAATTCATCAGCGTGCATGCAAGCGTCTGCAATCATTTCAACCCCGAACGCCACAACGTCGACCGGCCTGGCCGAGTGGCAGTCGCTCGCCGAATAGCTTTGTGTCTCAAAGACACAGCTACCTCGTGAAGAAACCGCTTCGCATCCGACTGACAGCACCGTGATCAGCGATCAAGATTCCCTCGTCGGCGTTGCGCCCGCTACGTTACCGGCGGCGTCCGCGCCTACTGATGCGAGATGCTGCAATGTACCCCGAAACGTGTAGGTGCCGGTATGGGTCAGCGTGAAATGGGGCGTCATCCACACCTGCATGCCCGCCGCGCGCACGTTCCGGCAGAAGAAATAGTCTTCAGACAGGTATCGGCGGGTCACGGGATCGATCTGGCAGTCGAAGAACAGGTGGACAGGGCGGCTGCCATCAAACTGGTCGTCGCGTTTGTGATCAGGCGTGAAGGATAAATCGGGGGTCGCGGCCTGTACGCGGTCAAAGGTTTCGCGGCGGATCATCATGAAGCCCGTGCCTGCGCCGGCGACCTGGAACGGCGCATCCAGCGGCACCGATGTGACGCCCTCCGGCAGATTCAGCACATAATCGCCGACGTAATTTTCGAGATTGCCGGGGTTCCCATCGGCAGCGCCCTTGTGCGTTGCGTTGGCGATGTTCTCCCATGATATCTGCTTTTTGGGGTACGGTGCGGTCAGCACGTCATAGGGGCTGTCTGCATCCATCATGTTGAGCATGATGATCACGTCGTCCGCCGAAAAGCCGATATCGGCATCGATAAACATCAGATGCGTGCATTCCGATCGCAGGAATTCGTCGACGCAATAGGATCGAGCCCGGGTGATGAGTGATTCGTTGAACACGAAATAATGCTGCATGTGCAGCCCCAGGTCTTTCACCCGGCCCGCCAGCCCGACAAAGCTTGAGCAAAACTGGCCCGTGCATTGCCCGCCATACATGGGCGTGGCGACGAACAGCTTCTTGGCCCGAAGGCTGTCGAGATTGACCTTGAATTCCATCGCTCGAGTCCGATCGTGGCGGCTTGGAGTGTTCCGGGGGAGTTTTCCGGGCGGATGGGCCGGACGGTTCTAAAGCACCGTCACGCCCAGCGCGGCGGCTTCGCTTTTCAGGCGGTTGGCGGCCGCGGGGTTGGCGGCGACGGCATCGGCCAGCGCCCGCGATGCCTTGGCATTTTCCCCCAGCGTTTTGCGGCTGCGCATCAGCATCACCCAGCCATCGATATTGCCGGGATTTGCGCGCAGCTTGCCCTCCAGCTGCGCCACCATCTGTTGCGCCATGCTGTCCTGCTGGCTTGGCGTGAGTGCCGCTGCGGCGCGAATTTGTTCTGCGGACGGCCCGGGGATGCCCGCAACCCCCGTCAACGCCATCGGTGCGCCCGTTGCCATTGGTGGATGGTCGCCGGACGGTTTCAGTGCGGCCAGCCTGTCGGTCACGTCGATCCGGTTGATCTTGGCGACCTGGCTGATCGTGCGGCGCAGATCATTCTCCCATGACGCGCCCGGCGGCGTATCCTTCAACAACGCCAGCCAGTCATTGATCGCGCCCTGGTGATCGCCGCCCAGATCGCGCGCGACAGCCGTGAAATAGCGGCTGCGCGGATCCTTTGGATCGAGCGTCAGCGCAGTGCGAAATGCCGCCAGCGCCGGGGCGGGCATGGGATCGCGCGGGCTGGCCATCACGCGCGCTTCGCCCAGCGCGGACCATAAATCGGCGCGCTTGGCATCAGCGACTGTGCCTTTTTGGAGCGCTTCAACCGCCTGCACAAACTCCCCCTTGGCGAACAGGGCATCGCCCAGCGCCCCCCATGCATTGGCATCTCCCGGCGATGCCTCTGCACGGGCGCGCAGCGTTTCGATTGCCTGTGGCTGATTCGCGATTGCGCGGGATTTCGCAGCAATTGCAGGGGGCAGCGCCGCACCCGAATCACGCGTGGCCGAATAGCCGATCGCCGCAACCAGTGCGATCGCCGCACCAGCCAACACCCATTGTCCTTTTACCATTGGATAATTTCTCGTCTCAATTTCTGCCCAAAGAGCATGTGCGACAGGGGTGACGCGCTGCGAACTCCATGGTAGTGCTAGAGACACTGGGGTAAAGCGTATTTCGTTTTGGGGAACGTCGGCGGGGGCCAATTCCCGATCGGCTTGGGGGGACGGTTGCCATGGGGGATCGCGTTCGCGTCGCGATTATCGGTTCTGGTCCGGCAGGGCTCAGCGCGGCTGCGCGTGCGGCCCAGCTGGGTGTTTCCCATGTTCTCCTCGAAAAAACCGATCACCTTTCTGATACCATCTACAAGTATCAGAAGGGCAAGCACGTCATGGCGACGCCCAGCAAGCTGGTGCTGCGCTCTGATCTTGATTTCGATGCCGGCAAGCGTGAGGCGATTCTCAAGATTTGGGATGACCAGGCGGCCAGCAACAAGGTAAATGTCCGCTACCGCAGTGAAGTGAAAGCGATCACCGGCGAGCGCGGCAATTTCTCGCTCGCGCTGACGGACGGCACGGTCGTTCAGGCCGAATGCGTCGTTCTGGCCATCGGTACGCAGGGCAACCCGAACTTGATGCGCTGCCCAGGGGCAGATCAGCCGCATGTCCAGTATCAGCTGACTGATCCTGGCGAATATGTTGACGAACAAATCACCGTTATTGGTTCGGGCGATGCCGGGATTGAAAACGCGCTTGGCCTTGCCGCCGACGCAGCGCAGGGCAATATCGTTACCATCCTCAACCGGTCGGCTGACTTTGCCCGCGCCAAAAGCGCGAACGTCAAGCTGCTGAACGAAGCCGCTGAACAGGGCCGAGTGAATGTGCGCCTGAACACCACGCCGGGCGAAGTGCGCGAGGACGAGCTGGTGCTCGAAACCCGCGAGGGCACCGAAATTATCAAGTGCGACCGCATCATCGCCCGCATGGGCTCGGCCGCGCCGCGCGCCTTTATCGAATCGTGCGGGATTGAGTTTACCAGCACCGACCGTGAAGCCTTTCCCAAATTGTCGCCTGAATTCGAGACGACCAATCCGGGGATTTTCGTCATCGGCGCGCTCGCTGGTTATCCGCTGATCAAGCATTGCATGAACCAGGGTTAAGACGTCCTGGAATTTATCATCGGCAACACCACGCTGAAGCCTGCCGACGAGCCGTTGCTTGAGGGCAAGTTTGTCGAGCTGAAAAAAGCACGGAGGACGGTGAACGAGTGGCTGGAACTGCTGCGCAACAACATCACCATCCTGAACGATCTGTCACCGCTGCAGATGCGCGAATTCGTGCTCGATTCGGAAGTGAAGCTGTACCGGGCGGGCGATGCCATCATCAAACGCAACGAACCCGGATCGTCGCTGTTGTGCATTGCCGAAGGTTCGGTGCTGGTCGAAGTCAATCCGACTGATCCAAACATCACCATCCCCATTCCGCAGGGATCGATCTTTGGTGAAGTGGGCCTGATTTCCGGGCGGCGGCGTGGTGCCACAGTGCGTGCAGGCACGAATTGCGTGATTGTCGAAGTGCCGCGCACCGCCGCGCTGAAGCTGATGGCGTCGGTGCCCGCAGCCAAGCGTGCCGTGACGCGTATTTCGGTTGAGCGCCAGCTGCTCCAGATGTTCAAATCGGGTGTACTTGCGTCCGATCTGGTCGAGGTGCTCGACACGCATGAAATCGTCAATGTCCGCGCGGGCGAGGCGATCTTCACCGAAGGCGAGGCGAGCGATGACGTTTATGTCATCCGTATCGGCAGCATGATCGTGGAAAAGGAAGTCGCCGGTAAGCCGGTGTTTATTTCCTACATGCCTGCCAGCACTTATGTCGGTGCGCAGAATGTGCTGTCGGGCGGACGCCGGACAGATACCGTGCGGGCTGCCGTCAAATCCGAAGTGATCAAGCTCCAGGGCGCGGCTTTTCGCGCCTTGCTCCAAGCAAAGCCTGCGCTGATGGAAAAGGTGCGCGCCGATGTGGTGGGCACCGCCAACACCCAGGCCTTTGTGGAAAGCCGCAAGGACAGCCATTCGGCGATCTTCAACACCCATTCCGAAACAGCAAAGTTCCTGGTAGAAAACGGGCTTGGTGAGGCAACGGACGTGTTGCTGATCGACGAGAAGCTTTGCGTGGGCTGCGACAATTGCGAAAAGGCCTGTGCGGACAGCCATGAAGGCCTGTCCCGGCTCGATCGTGAGGCGGGGCGCACTTATGCCCATCTCCACGTGCCGACCAGCTGCCGCCACTGTGAACTGCCGCATTGCATGGCCGATTGCCCGCCCAATGCGATCCAGCGCGGATCGAACGGTGAAGTCTTTATCGAGGATACCTGCATCGGCTGCGGCAATTGCCAGCGCAACTGCCCCTACGGCGTGATCCGGATGGAGGCCCGCCCGCCCGAAAAGCCAAGCTTGTTCGGCTGGCTCATGTTCGGATCCGGCCCCGGGCCAGGCGAGCCAAGCAAGAAATGGCGATACAAACACGCAACCCCGGGCGTGGACGTGCCGAAAAAGGCCGTCAAATGCGATATGTGCTCGTCGATCAAGGGCGGCCCGGCCTGTGTGCGGGCATGCCCCACTGGTGCCGCTATCCGCGTGTCGCCTGAAAGCTTCCTTACCATGTCCAAGATTCAGGAAGAGGATCGGTCATAGCTACTCGCGCATCTGGAGGAGCGGCCACCCGCAAGGGCAGCAACGCGCAGCATGAGGGCTTTTTGCGATATGCCGGCTATCGCTGGCTGAAGATATCGCTGTTGCTCAGCAGCCTGGCGCTGCTGGTCTATATGCTGATCGATGTGAAACCGCGGCCGAATGGCGGTAGCTGGTATGGCTATACGCTCGGTACAATCGGCGTGGTGCTGATCTTGTGGCTGACCATGCTGGGCGTGCGCAAACGCGCGATGACCAGCGGGCGCTGGTCTCTGAAAGCGTGGACAAGCGCGCATGTCTATCTCGGGCTCAGCCTGATCGTCATCGCCACACTGCACACCGGTTTTCAGCTCGGCTGGAATGTCCATACGCTTGCCTATGCGCTGATGATGCTGGTGATTATTTCCGGCATTTGGGGGGTCGTGAGCTACGCGACAATCCCGTCTGCGCTCAGCAACAACCGCCAGGCGATGACGGAGGGGCAGATGCTGGAATCGATACGGTCGGCTGATCGCCAGCTGCATGATGCCGCCCAGCCACTTGATGCCACGATGTCGGCGCTGGTGCTGGCCTCACTCCGGCAGGATCCGTTTGCGGGCGGGCTGCTGGTGCGGCTCAGCGGACGCGATCGGCGCTGCCCGACCGAGCGTGCTTACCGCGTGATGCGCCAGGAAGCGGGCGCTGTGGGTGATCGCGGCGGGGAGGCGATCAAGCGGGTGTTCGATCTCCTCGATCGCAAAAAGGCGGCATTGTCGCAGCTGCGCCGGCATTTGCGGCTGAAGGCCCTGCTCGAGCTGTGGCTGTATATCCATGTCCCGGTGACCTTCATCCTGATCGCTGCGCTTACCGCGCATGTCGTCAGCGTATTTTTCTATTGGTGATCCTGGCATGAAGCCCTTTTTGATCCGCCGCATCAGCACCACCGCCGACGGTCGTGAAATCGTCCGTGATGCCCCCGCGCCGCGCCCCGTGGTGACGGTTGGCCGGGCAACGACGAACGATATCGCGCTCCCCGATCT
>JBBQDD010000145.1:0-6427 GCA_038319335.1 Sphingomonadales bacterium | reverse complement strand
TGACCACTGACAGCGCTCATCACGAACGGATGAAGGGCGCATCAACCTAAAGTCAACGCGCTATAAACAGCAGCGAGCCGCACCCAAGAAACGTCATTGCGAGCGCAGCGACGCAATCCAGCGGCGTGCTCGCGGCACGGTGGATTGCTTCGCTGCGCTCGCAATGACGGGCGGTGCAGATTGATGGCGTGCCGCTCAATCCAGCCCCGTCCCCTCCCCTGGAGCGGAGGGGTGGGGAGCGCATCAACCTAAAGTCATCGCGCTATAAACAGCAGCGCGCCGCACCCAAGAACCGGCATTGCGAGCGAAGCGAAGCAATCCAGCGTCACCGCGCGTGGCTCGGCTGGATTGCTTCGCTGCGCTCGCAATGACAGGCGGGTGCAGACTAACCGCGTGCCGCTCAATCCAGCCCCAGCACCGCCAGATCCACCGACGCAGCGGCGAGCTCCGCGCGGGCGACGATCTGGCGGACGGTGGCTTCCAGCTTGCGGATGCTGGCGTCGGCCGCGGCCTCCTCGCGCGCGTTGACCAGGAAGAAATCACAGGCCCCCGCATCGAACCGGCGGACTTCGGCGCGCGCCCTTGTCTGCGCAACCTCATGTTCCTGCTCCGCCAGCCGCCGCAGCCTTTCGGTGCCGCGCACATCGATCGCCAGCCCCTCGATCTCCGCCGTAATCTGCTCCTCGATCTGCTGGCGGCGGCGGCGCTGTGCATCAATCTCCGCGGTCGTCTGCGCGATCCGGCCCTTGGCGACGCGCTGTTGCAGCGGCACCGAAAAGTTCAGGCCAAAAATCGCCTCCGCCGCTGTGCGCGAATTGCCGCCGGGGCCGATCTCGCCAATGTCCTTCGACAGCTCGGCCCTGAAATCCAGCCGGGGCCGCAGCGCATTGCGATCAAGCTCCAGCCGGTTGGTCGCCTGCGCGATCCGCATATCGATCTGGCGAAGATCGGGCCGTGCCGCCATCACGGCAGCGGGATCGGCATCGACATGCCCGATCGCCGGCATCTGCGCTGGCAGCCGCGCCGCATCCGGGCGACGCGGGCGGCCATCGTCATCGCGCCAGAACAGCGACAGCGTGTTCGCCGCCAGCGCCAGATCCTGCTCGGCGCGCGCCACCAGGGTCTGGCGGCGGAGCACATTCTGCTCATTTTCGGTCAGCAGGATGCGCGGGCGCGCGCCCGCCTGCACCTGCCGCGCCAGCCCCGATTGCCGCCCCTTCGCCAGATCGAGCAGCTCGCGGTACACCGTCAGCCGCAGCCCGCTCGCCGCCCACAGATTATACGCCGCCACGGCCCTGCGCTGAACAGTGACGGCGGCCAGCAGCCGGTCTGCCTCTGCCAGATCGATGTCGATCGCGGCATTGCGGCGGGCAAAGCGACGATCATCGATCAGCCGGTCGCGCATTAGCGAAAACAGCGCCCCCACCTTCACCTCGCCCAGCGCGTTGGTATAGGCCTTGTCCTCATAGATCGGGAACTTGCCGGTCGACACGCGGTATCCACCATACACCTGCCCGCCCCAATCCGTGAGCGGGCGGTACACGGTGCCGCCAATCGTCTGCCCGTCGTAAAAGCCCAGCGCGCGCGACGTGGCCTCTGCATTGACGACGGTATCGAACGCACCGTCTGCGCTCAGCAGCCTGCCCTCGGCACCGCGCACCCGCGCCACCGCCTCCTGCACCTGCGGCGCATGGCGGCGCGATGATTGCAGCACCTCGTCCAGCGTCAGCGGTGCTACACCCTGGGCGAGGGCAGGCACCGGCACCAAGGCAAGCGCCAGCACCAGCGCGATCAGCCTATTTCGCATCACTGGCCTGGCCTTTCTGCGCACCAAGCTGGGCGGGTTTGCTCGCCGCATCCTTGGCGCGCGCCTCGGTATCGGCAGGGCGATCGAACTGCAGCGGGAAGTCGTTCAGCTGCCGCCACACCTCGAACCCGGCGGACACCGTATCCATCAACACCCAGCCGCGCACCTTTGCGCCCAGCCGGACATAGGGCTCACGCGGCCAGGGTGAGCGGTCCGGCGATGGCTCCACCAGAATGCGGAACAGCCCGTTCGACGATGCCGACAGGTCGATCGCCCGCACCTGACCGTCGAACATCCCCTTGGCGACGGACGGCCAGCCGCTGAACTGGATCGCGGGCCATCCTTCAAATGCCAGCCGCACCCGGCGGCCAGGCTTGATCAGCGGCACATCGCGCCCGTCGACATACAGCTCCACGATGCGGGTGGCCTGTTCTGGCGCAAAGGTGGCTAGCACATCGCCCTGCTTCACCATCGTGGCGGTGTCGCCCGCGCTGATCTGCATGATGCGGCCATCGCGCGGCGCGCGGATGATCTGCACGGACTGGCGGTTCAGGTTCACCTCAACCCGCTTCAGTGCCGCCCGGCTGGACGCCACCTTGGCGCGGTAATCCGCAACCTTGATCTGCGCCGCTTCATAATCACGCCGCGCGGCCAGCCCCTCGCGGTACAGGCTGCCAAAGCGGTTCACGTCAAGCGAGGCGGTGGACATCGCCTGTTCGGCCGCGGCGATCTCCGCCAGCACCTGTTCGCGTTCGGCGCCCAGCCGTTCCAGCAGCATCGGATCATTATCGGTCACCCGCGCAATCGGGTCGCCGCGCTTCACGGCGCTGCCATCGGTCACATACCATTGCTCGATCCGCCCGCCGACCATCGCGGTCACGTTCTGCACCCGGTCGCGCGGATCAAGCGCGGTCACGCTACCCGTCCCCGCCGCCGTCTGCACCCAGGGCAGATAGATCAGCGCGACGACGGAGACGGTAATCCCGATCACGATCATCATCGCCAGGCTCGTCAGCGCCTTTGGGGGGTGGATTTTCTTCAGCGTGGTGAAGCGGCTGAAATTGTCAGCGTGCAGCAGCATCGGATGCCTCCCTTGGGGCAAAGCGCAGGGCGTCGAAACCGGCCTGATCGGCCACGCGCGCCTGGGCTGTGCGGCCGATCCAGAAATAGCCGTCAAGTTCAGGCGGATCATCGCGGTTGGTGAAATACACCATCGTCGTCCGGCTGGGGCCAATCGCGGCGATCATCCGGTCAAGATCACGCCGGGGGATGATGTCGAACAGCGGCGACATCACCAGGATCTTGGGCTCCGCCAGCAGCGCGGCGGCGAATTTCAGCCGCATCGTCTCCGCCACAGACAGCGGCCAGCCGGTCGGCGACAGCACCGTGTGCAACCCTTCCGGCAGGCGCCCGATCCGGCGATCGAGCGACACGGCGCGCACCGCCGCCATCATCGCGGTGGGTGAATCATCGGGCGATGCCAGTTTCAGATAATCGATGATCGAGCTTTCGACGATCATCGGCCGATCCAGCACAATCACATCGCCGCGCAGATCATAGGCATCCAGCGTCGACAGGTCAGCCCCGCCCAGCGTCACAAAGCCGCCATCGGGCTGCCGATCGCGCTTCAGCAGCAGCGAAAATGCGCGCTGCACATCGTCCTCGGCACTGGCAATCAGGCGGCTGCCATGCGGAATCGCCATATCGAACCGCATATCGTCCACCCGCACATCGGCCAGCGCCAGGTCGCTGCGGGCCTGCGCAATCGCGCCAACGGAACCGGGGGTTTCCTGCGCAATATCGTTCAGCAGGTGCAGCTCCTCCAGCGCGGCGACCAGATCGTAGAACGTATCGATATACGGCCCCAGCTGCGCTGCACCATAGAATATGCTCGACAGGATCAGCTCGGCGGCGACCAGCTGGCCGATCGACAGCTGCGACTGGATGACCAGCCACCCGCCAAGCGCCAGCAACCCCGCGCTCGCGACCGCATAGAGCACCAGAAACGCCGTGGTCTGCGTCATGCTGTACCGCACATGCCGGCGATAGGCCGCGATATACGCCGCCGTCTTTTCCTCCGACCGGTCGATCGCGAAATCCAGGTGCCGGTTCGATTTATAGAACCCGTTCGATGCGCCCACGCTTTCCAGCCAGTGCGCGGTTTCATATTTGGCGTGGCTCAGTTCCACCCGGGTCGTCATCGCCCCGCGCGACCAGATCCGCCAGATCAGCCACACCACCAGGATGAAGATCAGGTTGAACCCCAGGAAAACCGGGTGGTAAAATGACGTGACGACAAAGCCGACCGCCGATTGCAGCAAAATCGTGAACAGCCCGATCAGCAGCGACGGGATCGCTTTCTGGATGTTCATCACTTCAAAATAGCGGTCGAACAGGTCAACCTTGCGCTCATCCCCGAAAAACGGGTTGCGGGCATGCACCGCGCGCAGCGTGATCTCGGCCACCATCCGCGCAAAAAAGCGCTGGCCGAAAAGCTCCATCAGATAGGCACGCATCGCGCTCATCACCGCAGACAGCATCAGCAGCGCAAACAAAATGCCGGAAAGCGTGAACAAAGGGGCGGGCAGCGCCGTGTTGGCGACGCTGTTGATCAGCATCTGCACCGAAATCGGCGTGGCGAGCGACAACAGGCTGATGCCCGCGCCATAAATCAGCGCGAGTGTGAAATAGGGGCGATCCGGCCCCAATATCGGCTTTGCCCAGCGCAGCACGTCGCGCAACCTGACGGAACGATCCTTTTCCGCTGCCATCCGCTGTCCCCAACTCCGAAGCGTCATGCCCCAAAGTCGATTAGATAAACGCGGGCGTCGATAGGAACAATCCAGACATTCAATCTATATCGATAGGATTATCCTATCGGCGGAATCGACCGTTCGACCTCTGCCACGATTGCCGCGAGCCGCTGATAGGCCGTTCCCCGGCCTGCCCGCTTGCGCCACACCATCCCGACATCGCGGTACATGGGCCGGCCCTTGATGGCGCGGACGATGACGTCATCGCCCTCGCGAATTTCGGACCGGATGTAGAGCGAGGGCAGCAGCGCAAACCCCATGCCCATGCCCGCCATCTGGCGAATGGCGTCCAGGCTGGTGCCTTCATAATCGCGCATGACGACTGCCTGCACCGCATTGGCCAGGCTGAAAATCTGGTCGCTCATCCGGTATTGCGGCGACAGCGTCAGCAGCCCGCGACCCGCCAGATCGCGCGGATCGATCACTGGTTGGGCATGCAGCGGGTCATCCGCCGCCATTGCCAGCAGCAATTCCTCGCGGAACAGCCGCTCGACGGTAAAATCCTCGCCGCCCGTCGGCAGCTGAATCAAAGCTGCATCATGAATGCCGCTCGCCAGATCGCGCAGCAGATCCTCGGGCGCGCCTTCGCGCACATGCAGCCGCAGGGTGCGATGGTCGCGGTGCAGCCGCGCCACGACATGCGGCATCAGATACGGCCCCAGCGTCGGCGATACCCCCAGTCTTATCGTGCCGCTCAACCCTTCGGGATCATCCAGCGCGACTTCCTCCAGCGCGCGGACATCAGCCAGAATGCGCTGTGCCCGCGCCACAATGTCGCGCCCGCGCGGGGTAAGGATGGCGGTGGTGCTGCCACGCTCCACCAGCCGAATGCCCAGCCGCTCCTCCAGCAGCGCGATCTGCGCGGAAAGCGATGGCTGGGTAACGCCCACCTGCTCGGCCGCCCGCCGAAAATGCCCCGTCGCGGCCAGCGCGCTCAGATAATGGAGTTGCTTGAAGGTGATCCGGGCGGCGGGCATCACGCGACTTTATGGCTGAACGCGGCCCAGCGCCATACCGGGGGGAGCGACCTTGCTGCCGCAGCGTTGGAGCTCGACGACTTTAGGTTGAACCGTTCGCCCATCAGCTCGGCCGGTAAAAATCAATCGTCATTGCGAGCGTAGCGAAGCAATCCAGCCGGGCCGCGCGTGGTGAGGCTGGATTGCTTCGCTACGCTCGCAATGACGGGGTGATGCAGATTGAACCGGGGCCGCTTGAGGTCACAGCTCGGGGCACGATGGCGGGGCTTTATGTGACCTTAGAGCGTGATTACGTTACCTTGAACCGTTCGCCCACCGGGTCGGCCGTTAAAAATCAATCGTCATTGCGAGCGCAGCGAAGCAATCCAGCCGGGCCGCGCGTGGCGAGGCTGGATTGCTTCGCTACGCTCGCAGTGACGATTCAGATTTTACGCAGGCCGCTCTAAAGTCATCCCGTTCCAACCGCTCCAGACGCGCTTATTTCGCCAAATAAAGCCGACAAAACTCTCGCCGATTTTCGTCCCCCAAACGACAGAACGGCGCTTCACCGTGGTGAAACGCCGCCCCGCCCTGTGTCCGTCAGTCAGTGATGATCAGGCCAGATCGAACCGGTCCAGATGCATCACCTTGCTCCACGCCGCGACAAAATCATTCACGAACGCGGCGTGCGAATCCGCGCTGGCATAAACCTCTGACAGCGCCCGCAATTGCGAGTGCGACCCGAAGATCAGGTCGACGCGGGTGCCGGTCCATTTGGCCTCGCCCGTCGTCCGGTCGCGGCCCTCATACACGCCGTCCATCCCCGCCATCGGTGCCCAGATCGTATTGAT
>JBBQDD010000144.1:0-6428 GCA_038319335.1 Sphingomonadales bacterium | reverse complement strand
ATTGGCGCGTTCCAGACAACCAACTCGTTCGGGCCGTTCGCGACTGTCAACTTCAGCGAATTGAACGAGAATCTTTACAGCGGCCAGGCCGATTTTGCCTATAAGCTGCCGTTCGATCGCCCCGTGACGCTGTCGGCGGGCTATTATTACAGCGATGCCGAGCGTGCTTCGTCACGCCTGCCATTCGTGTACGAAACCAATCGCGGCAGCGGCACGGCGCTGCCATCGCCGTTCAGCTTTTTTCGCCCCGATCTGCTGCTCGCCAGCGACGTGCTGTTCAACGCCTGCCCGACGATCAACGACGGCGTGGGGCCGGGCTGCGTCCGCCTGCGCTTCACTGGCGGCACTGCCGGTTCATCGGCCTATAATGCGCAGCTGACGGTGCATGCCGGCTATGTACAGGGTGAGGCCGAGTTTTTCGACGGGGTGCGCGCCATCGCCGGTGTGCGTTACGAAACGGCGGAGGAACGGGTGACGCCGAGTGACGGGATCATCCCGACGCGGCTGAACAATGATTATTTCCTGCCTGCCGTCACGCTGACCTGGAATTTCGCGCAGGACATGCAGGTCCGCGGGAACTTCTCAAAAACCATCGCCCGCCCGCAGTTCCGCGAACTGGCGGCACAGCAGTTCCAGGATTTCGAAAGCGATCGCCTGTTCTTCGGTAACCCGAACTTGCGCGATTCAGAGCTGACCAACTACGAACTGCGCTACGAATGGTTCTATGCGCGGGAGCAGCGGATCACCATTTCGGGGTTCTACAAGGATATCACCCGCCCGATCGAGCAGGTGGGTTTCCGCCCGACGCCCGACGCGCGGCTGCAGACGGGTTTCTCCTACGTGCCAAGCGCACGGTTGTACGGCGTGGAAGCCGAGGCGATCAAATATATCGGCCTTGATTTCCTGGGCAGTGATTTCTTCGCGACCCGTCGCCTGATCCTCAGCGCCAACTACACCTTCACGCAATCGTCCATTAACGCGAACAACGATCTGGTGCCCGATATCGCGGCCGGCATCGGCAGCAATGCGCTCCGTCCGGCATCATTGCTGTTCCGCGACGGTGCGCCGCTGACGGGGCAGTCCGACCATATCGTCAACGGTCAGATCGGCATTGAGGACAAATCGTCGCTGTCGCAGCTGACGTTCCTGTTCAACTATGCCAGCGAGCGGATCACCAATCGCGGCCCGGGCAATCTGAGCGGCGTTGGCTTCCTGCCCGATATTATCGAGCGCCCCGGCTTCCGGTTCGATGTGGTCGCGCGCCAGGGGGTGAAGATCGGGCCGGCGGAATTCGAGATCAAGCTTGAGGGGCGCAACCTTTCAGGCACCGGCTACCGCGAGTTCCAGACCTTCGCCAACGGGAACGAAGTGTTCATCAACCAGTACCGGCTTGGCCGCACGGTGCAGCTGGGCATCACCGCCAAGCTCTGATCGCGGCGGACCGACTGCAAACGACCCCGGTGGCGAAAGCTGCCGGGGTTTTTTGGTTTCGCCGCTAGAGCATCGCGCGTTAATTCTGCATCACTCCCGTCATTGCGAGCGCAGCGAAGCAATCCAACGTGCCGCGCGTGGTGTGGCTGGATTGCTTCGCTCCGCTCGCAATGACGATGCAGATTTTACGCAGGCCGCTCAGCCCGACAATCAACCCCAGGGGCGTTCGCGGAACCATTTTGTCAGGATATATTTGGTGCCGGCGCGCACCTTCATGCCGTGATGAATGGTCAGCGGGTTGGGATGGCCATCGTCCTGGCGGTTGTTCCACGCCAGCAGCTTGCCGGTCTCCGGCTTGACGATCTTGTCGATCGCGGTGAACCGCGTGGCCCCACCCGCGCCGGGTTCATTGAGGTAGATCATCGCCGTCCAGGTCCGCTGCCCGGCGACGCTGCAAAACCTGTCATAATCAATGCCCAGCGGCTCGAAATAATCGGTATGCGCCTTGAATTCCTGCCCCACGGCATAGCGCTGTCCCTGCAGCGGCTCGCCATAAATCGGGTCGATAGCCATGAAATCGCACAATGCGCGGTCCACGATCACGCCGAGCGGGTCATCGGCGGCGATGTCGCAGGTTTCGCTGGTGCGGAAACTGGCATCGCCATTGGGGTCTGACAGGGTCGATGGGCGGCGCTGGGTATCGATTTGCGCGATCAGCCGGCTGCACAGCTCAACCGACAAAAACGCACGCTTTACGAACAGCGTCAGCTTGGGGCTGGGCACTTTCTGCACCCCGGCATGGCCCATGATGCTGGCGATCACCGGGGCGGCGGGATAGCCCGATCCGCGCGCTGGCGCGTCCGGGGCGGGGGGTGCTGGCGGATCGGCTGGCATCGGCCTACCGTGCCAAAGCTTCGAAGGCGTTTCCAGCCCCGGGCGTATAGGAAATGCAGTATTGCAGCGGTGAACATCCAACTGTCTATTTTTGTTCATCAATACGACGTCGAACTGTAACATAGCCCGCCTAGCAGGGGCGCGCGGGGAGAATCGTGCAGATGCGGCTGGAAATCGATGCTCGGGCGCGCAGGCTGATCGCGCTGCTCCCGCATAAAACACTTTATAGCGCAGTTGAACTGGCGCTCCTCGCGCTGTTGGCAGTGCAGGGTGCCCGGCTGATCTGGACGGTGTTGACGCCGGTTGGCCCGCTGGGTCACTGGCGCGGGGGTGGTGCAGGCCCCGCCGGATCGGCCGCCGAGATGCTGCGCAGTTTTGATCCATTCTTCCGGCTCGATGCGACTGCGCCCGGTGCGGCACCCAGCACGACCGTCACGCCGCTGTCGCTGACATTGTTCGGCACCCGGCTGGACGGTGCGACGGGCAGGGGCTCTGCCATCATCGCCACGCCTGATGGGGTTCAGGGCAGTTTTTCTGTCGGGGCAGAGATCATGCCCGGCGTTACGCTGAAATCAGTGGCGTTCGACCATATCACGCTGACGCGCGGCGGGGTGGATGAGGATCTGTTCATCGATCAATCGGGCGGCGCGCCCGCACCTCCATCGACGGGTTCGATCGATTCAAACGGCGTGCTGAGCGCGCCGCCGCCACCCGGCACTGGCACGCAGCCGGTAACGCTGGCACGGATGCGATCGGAAATCGGCTTCATCCCGCGTATCGATAACGGGAAGGTCACCGGGCTGGCGGTCCGGCCGCAAGGATCGGGCAATGTATTCCGGCAAGTTGGGCTCAAAGAGGGGGATATCGTGACTCAATTAGGGGGCCGTTCGGTCAGCGGTGCAGGTGATCTGGACGTGCTGGCAGGGCAATTTGCCAAGGGCGGTTCACTGTCGGTGACGGTAGAGCGCGGGGCCGAGATTTTGCCGCTGACGATCACGCTGGCCGGCCAATGAAGCGTTTCCTGATCCCCGCAGCGATCGCGATGATCGCCGCCGCACCGCTTGCCGCGCAAACCACGCTCAATGTGCGCGATGCCGATATCCGGGCGTTCATTGCCGATGCCGCAAAGGTCACCGGACGCACCTTCATCATCGACAGCCGGGTGCAGGGCAAGGTGACCGTCGTCACTGATCGTGCGCTCAGCCGGTCTGAATATTTCGAGATTTTCCTGTCGACCCTGCGCAGCAACGGGCTGATCGCGGTGCCGACATCGGGCGGTGCTTTTCGCGTGCAGCCAGTGGACAATGCGTCGTCGCAGCCCAGCCGGGTGGGTGGATCGTCCACATCGTCGCGCAACAGCTTTGTGACGGAAATCATCCGTCTGCGCGCGATCGACGCGGCATCGGCGGTTGAAACGGTGCGTCCGCTGGTGAGCGCGCAAGGGTCGGTCACGGCGAACCGGGCGGGCAATTCGCTCGTGGTGGTCGATTTTGGTGACAATGTGCGCCGCGTGCGTGAAGTGATCCGCAGGATCGACGCCGATGGATCATCAACGCGCGTCGTCGCGCTGAAAAACGCCAGCGCGCGGGAAATCGCAACGGCACTGCAGGCGCTGGTCCCCGCCGGGACGCAGGGCGGGCCCGGCGTATCGGTGGTGCCGGTCGCCAGCGCCAATGCGGTCGCGATCCGCGGCGATGGCCCCAGCGTGGCGCGGCTGGCCGAAGTGGCGGCAGAGCTTGATCGCCGGGCCTCGCTGGGCACCGAAATCAAGGTGCTGTTCCTGCAAAATGCCGATGCGGCGCAATTGCTGCCGGTGCTGCAGCAACTGGTGGGCCAGCAACCAACCGAATTGCCGCAGCAAACCCAGCTCTCGCAATCGAGCCTCAGCACGAATGGCAGCAGCGGCGGCAATCAGCGTAACAACCAGCAGCAACAACAGCCGCAGCAGCAGGGATCGCAGGGCGGCGGAAGTGCCAATCAGCAGGCCGCGATCGTGGCGGAGGGCGGGCGCACCGCTGCCGTGGTGACTCGCTTTGCCGGGGCCAATGCGATCGTCATCGCCGCCCCATCCGAAGTGCAGCGCCAGCTGGCAGAGGTGGTTCGCCAGCTCGATACGCGGCGCGAACAGGTGCTGGTGGAGGCGATCGTGGCGGAAGTATCCGACGCCACCGCAAACCGGCTGGGCGTGCAGTTGCTGCTCGGCAGCCTGGGCGGCAGCAATATTCCGTTCGGCACCACGACGTTTTCGAACACCGCCCCCAATCTGCTGACGGTCGCCGGGGCCATCGGTGCGCGCCGGCTGAATACCACCACCACCACCGTCAACGGCCAGACGACGGTGACCAGCACGAACAGCGGGATTAGCGATTCTCTCGCTCAATCTGCGATCGGGTCAATCTTGGGTGCGTCTGGTGGGTTTGGCGGGTTTGCCGCCAATCTGGGGCGTGACGGGATTTTCGGCGCGATCATCAACGCGGTGAAATCCGATACGACGTCAAACCTGCTGCAATCACCGCATATCGTGGTGCTGGACAACACACCGGCGCGCATTCTGGTTGGCCAGGAAATCCCGATCACGACCGGGCAGGCGCTGAGCCAGAATTTCGACAATGCGTTTCGCACCGTGCAGCGCGAAAATGTTGGTATCGAGCTGGAAGTCCGCCCGCAGGTGAACAGCAGCGGCGCCATCAAGCTGTTCCTCCGCCAGCAGGTGAGCTCGATTGCCGGGCCGGTATCGCAGGACAATAGCGACCTGATCCTCAACAAGCGCGAGATTGAAACGACGCTGACGGTGGATGACGGGCAGATCGCGGTGATCGGCGGGCTGCTCGACGACAACGAACGGCGCACGATTGAAAAGGTGCCGTTGCTGGGGGATATTCCCGGATTGGGCGCACTGTTCCGGTCAAAAGCGAAAAGCCGGACCAAGACGAACCTGATCGTGTTCATCCGCCCCACCATTTTGCGCACGCCAGAGGATAGCCGCCGGGTGGCGGAACAGCGTTATGGCTATCTGCGGCTGCAACAGGGCCTGCAGGATCCCAGCCGCGAGCCGACGATTGACCAGCTGGTGCGCGACTATCTGGGGGCAGAACCGCCGCTGCCACCCGCACCGGGAGCGGGCAGCATCGAAGACCCGCGTATTGCCGTGCCGGTGATGCGCCAATCAAGCACCAGCGTCCGCCTTGATGGAGCGCCGAAATGACCGCCCGAATCGCCCCCGGTGATGATGTGGTAGCCGATCCCGTCATCGCCTTGCCTGACGTCGCGGCGCTGCCCGACGCAATCATCGGCATCCCCTACGGTTTCGCCCGCAAGTTCGGGGTAGTGCTCGATTCGGTCGAGCCGGGTCACTTTGCAGTGGCGATGCGCGAGGGCAGCGACCCCAAGGTGTTGCTGGAACTGCGCCGCCATCTGGCCCGGCCATTCGACATCAGCTTTACCAGCGCCGAGGATTTCGATCGGCTGTTGTCCGATCGCTATGCGATGGACGGGCAGGCGGCCGCCGCCGCTGCCGGATCGCTGGGGCTGGGCGATGAACTGGATATGCTGGCGGGCAATTTGCCGACGGCGGAGGATCTGCTCGATACCGCAGACGATGCACCCGCGATCCGCCTGATCAACGGCATCATTGCCGATGCGGCGCGCAACGGCGTGTCGGATATTCATATCGAACCGTACGAGACCGGGCTGGTGGTGCGGATGCGCATTGACGGCGTGCTGCGCGAAACGCTGCGGATGCCGCCGCATGTCGCGCCCGTCGTCGTCAGTCGCGTGAAGGTGATGGCGCGGCTCGACATCGCCGAACGCCGGGTGCCGCAGGATGGCCGGATGGGGCTGTCGCTGGGCGGCAAGCTGCTCGACGTGCGCGTCTCTACGCTGCCAAGCCGGGCGGGTGAGCGCGTGGTGCTGCGCATCCTGGACAAGGATAATGCCGGGATTGATCTGGACGTGCTGGGCATGGCGCCGGCCGTGAACACCGTGCTGCGCAGCGCGATCAGCGAACCGAACGGTATCGTGCTCGTCACCGGGCCGACCGGATCGGGCAAGACGACCACGCTTTACGCCGCGCTGCGCCTGTTGAACGATGGCAGCAGCAATAT
>JBBQDD010000143.1:0-6457 GCA_038319335.1 Sphingomonadales bacterium | reverse complement strand
GGCGCGTCGATTTCGAGCATCACGTAATGCGCCTTGCGGTTCTTAGCGATGCGATACGCAATCGAACGCAGGCCCCATGACTCGGTCTTGGTGACCTTGCCCTTATTGTCTTCGATGATCTTGGTGGCGTTTTCCGCCAGTGCATCCACCTGCGCCTGTGCCAGATCCTGGCGCGCAAGGAACACGTGCTCATACAGAGCCATGTCTTGTCCTTCATCTTGGCCGATTGCTGACCATTCGCACCATGCGAAGGCCCCTCCGGCTGTCGTCTCAGTCAACTATCGTCAAAAACAAAGCGGGGCGAAGAGCGCACTCCTCACCCCGGCCTTAAGTCCGACGATGGAGGGGCAATAGCGAATTACGCGCAGATGGCAAGGCTTTGGCGGGCCAAGCTCGGCAGGCGGGGTTCGCCCGCCCGTGATTACGCCCCGTAGGCCAGGCGTGGGATAATGAGCGGTGGTGGCGTCAGGAACGAGGATTGCTGGCTGTCGTCGCGGTCATTTCCTTGCGGCGAAGGCGGCGTGGGCAGCTTTACCGCACGGCATTTGCCCGGATAATCCCAGAATTCGATGCAGGCGATCGCATCGCGATCGATCTGGGCATGGGCCCAGCCTTTTTTGCCGCTATCCAGATCAAACTCGACCTCAACCACGTAAATGCCGCGCCGCAATTTGGTGCGCCGTGTGATGGTGAGCGTTTCGGGCCGAAGCCGGTCATAGGACCAGCTGTAAGAATCAAGCTCGATTGACGCCAGCACGCGATCATCGACCGAATCGTCGCTGGCGATGATGGAGCGCAGGAATTCAATCCGTCGTGCGGCGGCCAGGGCGAGGTTCCGCTGGCGTTCGCGCTCGGCATAATCGTTCGTCTTGGTGCCGACGGTTTCAAAGGTGAGGGATAGCTGGGTGGCAGAGCCAGCGACGCTTTTCACCGTGCCGACAAAGCCTTCGCGGTCACAGTGCCCGGCCCAGACCGAGCCGTCGGTAAGATCGAACAATCGGCACTGCGCGCCCTGGCGTCGGCCGATCAGCCCGCTGTCGCGCAACCCGCCCGATCCCCGGAAGCTGCCCCGCACCACAACGCCGTCAAATTCAAGGTCAACCTGCAAACTGCCGCCGATCCTGGCCGGGCAGCGTTGATCGGGCCGATTGCAATCGCTGGTGGGCTTGCGCGCATCGCCGGTTCGCGTCGCGATGATTTCGCCGCTGTGATTGCCGAAATAGCTTACCTTGCCGCGAAAATCATCGGGCAGGCTGTCCGTCCGATCTGCGGGCAGATAGGTTTTCTGCTGGGCCATGGCCGGCCCACCCACCAATGCCATCGCTGAGAGGAACAGCGTTGCAAAAAAGCTCATCCGGAACATGGCCATTTCCCCGTGGTTGCGCGGTACCGTAACATCTTGCCGTTCGATATGCGAGCAAATGACAGCATGGCGTCATCAAAGATGCGCGCGCAGCGTGTTAAGCAAGCTTCCACCCTATGCGGCTAAACGCGGCATGTGGAACACAGCCCTTCACTCACCCAATCGCCGCCGCCCGAGACAGGGCGCTGGCACCCCGTGATTGCCGCGATGGCGCTGCTATTGGCGATGGTCCTGGCGGTTTGGATCGGCTGGACGGGCTTCATGGCGTCAGACGATTCGCTGTATTTCATGGGTGCCGATCACTGGCTGCGCGATCCGCCCTTTGCCGGCGACAATCACTGGACGACGCGGTTCCCGCTGTTGTGGAGCTTTGCCGGGATGCTGATGCTGTTCGGTCGCGGCTTTGCGGCGTTCGCGGCGACCGCTTTGCTCTGGTACGCCGTATTGATCGCGCTGATCGGGTTGTTCGCCGCGCGAATCGGTGACGCGCGGACGGGCTGGATCGCCGCGCTGATCGCCGCGACCCTGCCGGTGATCGTGGCGAATGCAACGACCGTGGGGGTCGATCTGCTTGAAACTTCGCTGTTGCTGGGTGGTGCCTGGCTGCTGGGGGAGGGCGGCGAGCGGCGCGCTGCGATGACGCGCGGGCTGCTCGCGGGAACGTGCTTTGGCGCCGCCATCATCTGCCGCGAAACATCGTTGCTGTCGCTTGTCGCGATGGGCCCGCTGTTCCTGATCGGGCGGCCGGTGCGCCGCGAGGCGTTGGTCGCGGCGGGAATCGGCTTGCTGCTGGTGCTGGGCGGGGAAGCGCTGTTTCAATGGGCGATGACCGGCGATCCGCTGCGCCGCTATGCCATCGCGTTCAACCATGATTCGCATATCGATCGCGCGGCCAATCATGAGGGGAATTTTCTGATTCACCCCGCGATAGATCCGCTGCTGGTGCTGCTGATCAACGATGATTTCGGGCTGAGGATCTGGGCAGCTGGCCTGGGGGGCGTAGCGGCGTGGCGGCGCGGGTGGAGAATTGACCGGCCCGGGCCGATCATCGTGCTGGCGGCAATGGCGCTGGCGGATTTCGTGCTGGTGGCAGTGCTGACCGAAAAGCTGGTGCTGAACCCGCGCTATTTCATGCTGCCGGCGATTCTGGCGATCGTGGTCGCGGCGCTCTGGCTGTGCACGCTCGCGGCGCGGTGGCGCTGGCCGCTGCTCGGCGGGATGCTGGCGGTCAACCTGCTGATGCTCAGTGTCGGCAATGCGCACCCCCGCTGGGAGATGGAGGCGCTGATCGAGGCCAGCCGCACGCATCCCGGCGAGGTGATCAGCGGTGATCCGGTGATGGTGCGCCGGGCGAAGCTGCCCATGGGTTTTGCGGGTCGCGACAATATTCGTTACGCGCCTGCCGCCCCCGGTGGCTTGCTGGTGACTCAGCTCAGCCGGGCGCCAGCGGGGACGATGATTACCCGATATCCGTCGCCACCGACCCGGCTTGGCGCGCTGATACAGGCGCTGGGATTGCAGGAAAGCGTGCCGCGCGCGCTGCATCGCCGCATGTTCGCGCCGAATGAGACGGTGGTATTGCTGCGCACCACGGGCTGACCGGGGGTGCTTGCCAGCCCGCCGCCACGCTCCTAACGGAGCCGCTCCATCGGCAATCAGGAGCCAGGCCATCCGCGCTTTTCTTTTTCCCGGACAGGGCAGCCAGGCCGTCGGCATGGGCCGCGCGCTCGCCGATGCCAGCCCCGTCGCCCGCGAAGTCTTCCAGGAAGTCGATGAGGCGATCGGCCAGAACCTGTTCAAGCTGATGACGGAAGGGCCCGATGACGAGCTGACCCTGACGGAAAATGCCCAGCCAGCGATCATGGCGAACGCCATCGCCACGCTGCGCGTGCTGGAGCGCGAAGGCGGCATTCGCATTTCGGAAAAGGCGCAGTTTGTGGCGGGGCATTCGCTGGGGGAATATACTGCGCTGTGCGCTGCGGGCGCGATTGCCCTGCCGCTGGCGGCCCGGTTGCTGAAGATTCGCGGGCGGGCGATGCAGAATGCGGTGCCCGTCGGCGTGGGCGGCATGGCGGCCTTGCTGGGCGCGACGCTGGATCAGGCGCAGGCGATTGCCGATGCGGCGGCGCAAGGGGAAGTGTGCACCGTCGCCAATGACAATGCCGCCGGGCAGGTCGTCATCTCCGGCCATATCGGCGCGATCGAGCGTGCGGTGGCGATGGCCAAGGACATGGGTGCAAAACGCGGCATGATGTTGTCGGTATCCGCACCGTTCCACTGCTCGCTGATGCAACCCGCCGCCGATGTGATGCTCCACGCGCTAAAGGCGGCGCGGATCGATACGCCGCTGGTCGCGGTGGTCGCCAACGTGCTTGCCGCGCCCATCACCGTGCCGGATGAAATCCGCGCGCGGCTGGTCGATCAGGTAACGGGCGTGGTCCGCTGGCGCGAAACGATGTTGGCGATGCAGGCAGCGGGCGTGGGCGAATATGTCGAATTCGGCGCAAAAGTGCTTGGTCCGATGGTAAAACGCACCGTCGAAGACGCCGAAACGCGCAGCGTCGTGACAATGGACGACATTGAGGCATTGGCGAAGGCGATTTAGTTTTTGATCGCGCGGAGGCGCGGGGAAGGCATCCGACGGCTCGTCAACGATCACCACCCCTCTGCAGCTCTGCGGACAAAAACCAAAAAAAAGGAGAGAATGATGTTTGACCTGACTGGCATGACGGCACTCGTAACGGGGGCATCGGGCGGGATTGGTTCTGCGGTCGCGCAGGCGCTGTCCGCGCAGGGTGCGCGATTGGCCGTGTCGGGATCAAATGTGGACAAGCTCTCGGCCTTCCTGGGGGCTCTGGGGGGCGATCACGTCGCACTCCCCTGTGATTTGTCGGATGGCGCCGCCGTTGATGCGCTGGTGGGGCAGGCCGTGGATGCGCTGGGCGGCAAGCTCGACATTCTGGTGAACAATGCAGGCGTTACCCGCGACAACCTGGTGATGCGGATGAAGGATGATGAATGGGATCAGGTGATCCGCATCAACCTGGAGGCGGCATTCCGCCTCGCCCGCGCCGCCGCGCGCCCGATGATGAAGGCGCGGCATGGCCGGATCATCTCGATCACGTCCGTCGTGGGCACCACCGGTAACCCAGGCCAGGCCAATTATGCCGCGTCAAAGGGCGGGTTGACCGCCATGTCAAAAGCGTTGGCGCAGGAACTCGCCAGCCGCAACATCACCGTCAATTGCGTCGCGCCAGGCTTTATCCGTTCAGCGATGACGGATGGGCTGGCGGATGCGCAAAAGGAAGCGCTCAACGCCCGCATTCCGGCGGGGCACATGGGCGAGGGCGCTGATGTGGGCGCGGCAGTGGCCTATCTCGCCAGCCGCGAAGCAGGCTATGTGACGGGCCAGACCATCCATGTAAATGGCGGCATGGCAATGATTTAGGCCGGTTTTGCAGGCGCAACACCGCCCTTCGTCGCGGGTGCCCCCGTTGCACCCCCTTGCAAGGGCAAGCCCCGCGCTCTAGGTGCGGTGAAGAATACGAACACCCAATGCTACGAGAGGGAAGAGAGCATGAGCGAGACCGCCGATCGCGTGAAGAAGATCGTCGTCGAGCATCTCGGCGTCGAGACCGAAAAGGTCACCGAAGATGCGAGCTTTATCGATGATCTGGGCGCTGACAGCCTTGATATCGTCGAATTGGTGATGGAGTTCGAAGAAGAATTCGGCGTCGAAATTCCGGACGATGCGGCTGAGAAGATCGGCACCGTGAAGGATGCGATCACCTATATTGACGAGCACAAGGGCTGAGGATGCGGGGCCGCATCGCGCAAGCGAAGGGCCCGTCCAGCCAGCTTGCCCATCCGGGCAGAAACAACTGAACGGCTCCTCGTCCCGGCTTTACCGGGGTTGGGGAGCCGCTTTGGTATTTGAAGCAGAACGGAGATTGCCATGCGCCGTGTTGTCGTCACCGGGCTTGGACTCGTCACCCCGCTGGGTGCGGACGTCGAGACCGCCTGGGCCAACATTCTGGCCTCAAAATCCGGCGCGGGGATGATCACGCGCTTCGACGCGACTGATTATGTCTGCCGCTATGCCTGCGAAGTGAAGCCGGCCGATCACGCTTATGGCTTTGATCCCGGTAAACGCGTTGATCACAAGGTGCAGCGCCAGGTCGATCCGTTCATCATCTTTGGCATCGACGCCGCTGGCCAGGCGCTCGAAGACGCAGGGCTTACCAACATGACCGAGGAGCAGCGGCTGCGCGCCGGATGCTCGATCGGGTCCGGCATTGGCGGCTTGCCGGGCATCGCCAGCGAATCGATTGTGCTGCATGAAAAAGGGCCACGTCGCGTCTCGCCGCATTTCGTGCATGGCCGGCTGATCAACCTGATTTCGGGTCAGGTGCAGATTAAATACGGGCTGATGGGCCCGAATCACGCGGTCGTGACCGCCTGTTCAACGGGCGCCCATTCAATTGGCGATGCCGCGCGGATGATTATGCTCGACGATGCCGATGTGATGCTGGCGGGCGGTGCAGAGGGCGCGATTTGCCCGATCGGTATCGCCGGATTTTCGCAGGCGCGCGCGCTTTCCAGCGGTTTCAACGATGCGCCGGAAAAGGGCAGCCGCCCCTATGACAAGGGCCGCGACGGCTTTGTGATGGGTGAAGGCGCTGGCGTCGTCTGCCTGGAGGAATATGAGCACGCAAAGGCGCGTGGCGCGAAAATCTATGCCGAAATCGTCGGCTACGGCATGTCGGGCGACGCCTATCACGTCACCGCGCCGCATCCCGAGGGCGCTGGCGCGTTCCGATCGATGCAAATGGCGATGAAGCGTTCCGGCCTGGCGCTGGGCGACATCGATTATATCAACGCGCACGGCACCTCCACGCCGCTGGGCGATGAGCTGGAACTGGGCGCGGTGCGCCGCCTGTTCGGCAACGCCATCGGCACACTGTCGATGAGCTCAACCAAATCGGCGATCGGGCATCTGCTGGGCGGTGCCGGCGCGGTGGAGAGCATTTTCTGCATCCTGGCGATGCGCGACCAGATTGTGCCGCCAACGCTGAACCTGGATGATCCCAGCGA
>JBBQDD010000142.1:0-6508 GCA_038319335.1 Sphingomonadales bacterium | reverse complement strand
ATCGCATCACGCTCCAGGGCCTTACCGGCTGGATGAGCACGTTGATCGATTATGTCCGTTCGGGCGAACCCGATCTCACCAACCGGCAAATGGCCCTTTTACTGGTCGTTTATCTCCAATCCGGGCCGCATACGGTGCGCGGCCTGGCCAAAAGTCTGAAAGTTTCGAAGCCCGTCATCACACGCGCCTTGAACAGGCTTGGCAGCCTCGGCTATCTCCGCCGCCAGCGGGATGAAAGCGACAAGCGCAACATCTATGTTGTGCGCACCGCCGAAGGGGCAGAATTTCTTGAACAATTCGAACATTTCGTCGGAACAGAATCAACCCGCGAGCAGCCACGCGCCGTCGCGTAAATCTTTTTCCCTCGACGGGCCTTCAGCCGAGATTGATCCCCGGATTCAGGCCGTGCGTCGTGATCTTGCCGATATTCGCCTCGCCCATCAGGTTTTCGCACCACATTATGCAGCACCGATGGCGATGATCGTCCAGCGATCCACGACGCTCCGCGCGGCACACGGCGCAACGGCGGAATCGGTTGCTGAACTTCCCGTTGGCGCCGCGTTTGAGGCGCTCGATTTTGCCGGTAATTCGGCATGGGGCATTGCCGTCGCGCTGGGGCTGGTAGGCTATATTGATCGGGACGCTGTCGCCACCGCGCCTGCGGCGGGCTGACCGGCCCGATGGCGATCACCGTATTCATCGATGGCGCAGCAGGCACCACCGGGCTTGAGATTGCCGATCGGCTCGCCGCGCGCGCCGACTTGACGTTGATCACGCTGGACGATGCCTCCCGCAAAAATGCCGATGCCCGCCGCACCGCGCTGAATGATGCCGATTTCGTAATCCTGTGCCTGCCAGATGATGCCGCGCCGGAGGCGATTGCGCTGATCGACAACCCGCGTACCCGCGTAATCGACGCCTCGACCGCTTTCCGCACCGCGGAAGGCTGGGTGTACGGCCTGCCGGAAATCGAGCCCGGCCAGGCAACAGCGATTGCAGAGGCGCCGCGCGTCAGCAATCCGGGATGCTACCCCACCGGCTTCCTGTGCCTTGTCCGCCCGCTGGTCCGCGCCGGGCTGGTCCCGGCCGATTGGCCGCTGAGTGTCAACGCCGTATCGGGCTATTCGGGGGGCGGCAAGGCGATGATCGCCGAGTTCGAGACGGGCGCGGAAACCAGCGCTCTGCGCAGCTATGCGCTTGGCCTGGCCCATAAGCATGTGCCCGAAATGCAAAAGCACGCCCGGCTCGCCCACCCGCCGATCTTCATGCCGTCAGTTGCGAACACGTATCGCGGGATGGTGGTGGAAGTGCCCCTGCCCCTCCACGCCCTGCCCCGCCGCCCGAGTCTGGCGACGTGCGAGGCGGCGTTGCGTGATGCTTACCGCGACAGCCCGATCATCCACGTCGCAGACGGACAGGATGGTACGTCACTCGTGCGGATTGAGGATGATGCCGGTACCGATCGCCTAACGCTGCGCGTGCTGGGCAATGGCGACACGGGCCAGGCCCGGCTGGTCGCCACGCTCGACAATCTGGGCAAGGGCGCGGCAGGTGCTGCGGTGCAGAATCTGAACGTGATGGCCGGTATCGACCAGGTTCTTGGCTTGGTTTTGTAAGGAAATCTCTGAATGACGCGCCAGCCCGTTGCCAAATTGCTGCTGTTCGGCGCGACCGGTGATCTGGCGCAGCGCATGCTGCTGCCATCGCTATACGGCTTGCATGCCGATGGCCTGTTGCCGGACGGGCTGACCATCACCGGCACGGCGCGTTCCGACCATGATGATGCCGCGTACCGGGAATTTACGGCCACCGCGCTAAACCGCTTCCTGCCCGCCGACCGCAAGGACGATGCCACCATCGCCGCTTTCCTGCAGCGCGTTGCCTATCAGGCGCTGGACGCGTCTACCGTTGATGGCTTTGGCGCGCTGGCCGCAAAAATCGGCGACACATCCGGCGGGCTGGCGATTTTCCTGTCGACCGCGCCGTCGTTGTTCCGGCCGACGATCAAGGGCCTCGAATCAGCCGGGCTTGCCGGCCCCAACGTGCGGATCGGCCTTGAAAAGCCGCTGGGTCATGATCTGGCGTCGAGCCGTGAGATCAACGATGCCGTGGCGGAGGTTTTCCCCGAGGATCGCACTTTCCGCATCGACCATTATCTGGGCAAGGAAACCGTCCAGAACATCCTCGCGCTGCGGTTCGGCAATACCCTGTTCGAGCCGATCTGGAACGCCCGCGGGATCGACAATGTGCAGATCACCATCTCCGAAACCGTCGGGCTGGAGGGGCGAGCCGGCTATTATGATGGATCGGGCGCGATGCGCGACATGGTGCAGAACCACATGCTCCAACTGCTCGCGCTGATCGCGATGGAGCCGCCTGCCCGGTTCGACGGCACGGCCATCCGCGATGAAAAGGTGAAGGTGCTGCGCTCGCTGCGGTCGATCAGCATCGCCGATGCGCCTGCGCTCACCGTTACCGGCCAATATACCGGCGGCGCGGTGAATGGCGAGATTGTGCGCGGTTATGCGGACGAGCTGGAGCGGTCATCGGGCACGGAAACCTTTGTCGCGATCAAGGCCAATGTCGATAACTGGCGCTGGCAGGGCACCCCATTTTACCTGCGTACCGGCAAGCGCATGCCCACCCGGCAATCGGAAATCGCCATCGAGTTCAAGCCTGTTCCGCATTCGATGTTCGCAGCGCGCGGCGGGAAACTGCAGCCAAACACATTGATCATCCGCCTGCAGCCAGAGGAATATGTGCGCCTGCTGGTGATGGCCAAGGAACCGGGGCTCGACCGCGACGGCGTGCGCCTGCGCGAAGTGCCGCTAGACCTGAGCCTGGACACCGAATTTGCCGGGACGCGGCGGCGCATTGCCTATGAACGGCTGTTGCTCGACCTGATCGAAGGCGATCCCACGCTGTTCGTCCGCCGGGATGAGGTGGAGGCGCAGTGGGCATGGATTGATGGCATTCGTGCCGGCTGGACCGCCAACGATATGAAGCCCAAAGCCTATCCGGCTGGTAGCTGGGGCCCCTCTGCCGCCGTCGCGCTCACCGAACGCGACGGCACGACCTGGCACGACGGCTGAACGCCAGCCTTATAACTCCCGGGTCGCGTCCCGGGCCATGAAATTGAAACCAACGGAGCGTTTATGACCGAGATCGAGTGGTGGGATTATGACAGCGCGGACGAAATGGCCGATGCCGTATCGGGCGACGCCGCCTTCATCATCGAAAGCGCGATCGATGCGCGCGGCGGTGCGGTGATCGCGCTGCCCGGTGGCACGACGCCGCTGCCCATCTATGAAAAGCTCGCCAAGGCCAAGCTCGACTGGAAACGGGTGACGATCCTGCCTACCGACGACCGGCTGGTGCCGATGGGCGATGCGCTGTCGAACATCACCGCTATTGCCAAGATTTTCCTGCCCAAGGGAGTGCGCGTGCTGCCCATCACCAGCGAGGCAGCGGCCGATTACAAGGCCGCCGGGCGAGCAGCTGATGCGCGGTTGCAGGACGTACACTGGCCGCTGGATCTGTGCGTGCTGGGCGTAGGGGCGGACGGCCACACCGCGTCGATCTTTCCCGGGCCTGATTTCGAAGAAGCCGTGGCCGGCCCCAAGGAACGCCGCGCCGTGGGCGTGATGCCCGGCGACCTGCCCAAGGAAGCGCCCGTTGCCCGCGTTACGCTGACCCGTGAAGCGATCATCGCATCGCGTGCGTTGCTGATTGCCGTGACGGGGCAGGCCAAACGCGATATCATCGAACGCGCGATCAAGGATGGCCCGATGTCCCCCTATCCCATTGGCCGCGTGCTCGCCGATGTCGAATTGCCCGTGGATATTCACTGGAGCGCCTGACCATGTCCCTCCACCCCGCGATCGCCGCCGTTACAGACCGGATCATCGAGCGGTCCAGGCCAACGCGGGATACCTATCTCGCGCTGATCCGGCGCGAGCGGGAGGGCGGGGTGGACCGACCGATCCTGGGATGCGCCAACCTGGCGCATGGCTATGCCGGGACAGAGGAGGACCGGGACACGATGCGCGCAGGCCGCGCGATGAACATCGGCATCGTCACCGCCTATAACGACATGCTTTCCGCCCATGCGACCTATTACCGCTACCCGGAGCAGATGAAGATCTGGGCGCGCGAAGCAGGCGCGACGGCGCAGGTCGCAGGCGGCGTGCCGGCGATGTGCGATGGGGTGACGCAAGGGTTCCCGGGCATGGAATTGTCGCTTTTCAGCCGCGACACGATCGCACTCAGCACCGCCATCGCGCTGAGCCACGGCATGTTTGAGGGCGCGGCGCTGCTGGGGATTTGCGACAAGATCGTCCCCGGGCTGTTGATGGGCGCGTTACGCTTTGGCCATTTGCCGATGATCCTGATCCCCGGCGGGCCAATGCGATCCGGCCTGCCGAACAAGGAAAAGGCTGCGATCCGCGAGCAATATGCGGAGGGCAAGGCGACGCGCGACGAGCTGCTTGACGCTGAAATCGCTGCCTATCATTCCAAGGGTACATGCACCTTTTACGGCACCGCCAATTCCAATCAGATGATGATGGAGATGATGGGGCTGCACATGCCGGGTGCGGCATTTGCCAATCCGGGCACCAAATTGCGCCAGGAATTAACGCGCGGTGCCGTCCACCGTTTGGCCAAAATCGGCTGGAAAGGTGACGATTATCGCCCCCTTGGCGAGTGCGTGGATGAAAAGGCAATCGTCAACGCGGCCATCGGCCTGCTGGCGACTGGCGGGTCAACCAACCATTTGATTCACTTGCCGGCCATCGCCGCGGCGGCGGGCATCGTCATCGACTGGGAGGATTTTGATCGGCTGTCCCCCGCCATTCCGCTGCTGACCCGCGTCTATCCAAATGGTGCGGCAGATGTGAACGGCTTCGAGGACGCGGGCGGCATGCCGTTTGTGATCCGCGAACTGCTCGATGCCGGGCTGCTCCACCGCGACATTCGCACGGTCGCGGGGGATGACCTGACGGCTTATGGCAAGAAACCGGTGGTGAACGGCGACGGCCTGGCCTGGGTCGATCCCGGCCCCGGCGGCGATGACACGATCGTTCGCCCGGCCAGCAACCCGTTTTCGCCCGAGGGCGGCTTTCGTATCCTGACCGGTAATCTTGGCCGCGCCTGCATCAAGGTGAGCGCGGTTGAGCGGGAACGCTGGACGATCGAGGCGCCGGCGCGCGTGTTTGACGACCAGTCAGGCGTGCAGGCAGCCTTCAAGGCGGGCGAGCTTGACCGCGACGTGGTAGTCGTGGTCCGTTTTCAGGGGCCCCGTGCCAATGGCATGCCCGAACTCCACAAGCTGACGCCGCCGCTGGGTGTGCTCCAAAATCGTGGTTTTCGGGTCGCGCTGGTCACGGATGGCCGCATGTCGGGCGCCAGCGGCAAGGTGCCCTGCGCCATCCATGCCAGCCCCGAAGCGCTGGGCGATGGGCCACTGGCGCGGGTGCGCGACGGCGACGTCATACGGCTCTGCGCGGAAACCGGCGTGCTGCAGGCCGTGGTAGACGATGCTGAATGGACCGCCCGCGTGCCGGTGCAGGCCCCCGCCTGGGCAAGCGGCACCGGGCGTGAGCTGTTCGCAATGTTCCGCCACGGCGCGAACGAGGCGGAAAAAGGCGCTAGCGCCATGCTGGCGGCGATGGGGGCGTGACCCAGCTCGTCGCCGTCGATATCGGTGGCACCCATGCCCGCTTTGCGCTTGCCGAGGTGGACCGGGGCCGCGTGCAATCGCTGGGCGATCCGGTCACGCTGAAAACCGCCGAACATGCCAGCCTGCAAACCGCGTGGCAGGCATTTGGCGAGACGCTGGGCCACCCCCTGCCCCGCGCCGCAGCGATTGCGGTCGCCTCGCCGATTGGCGGGGACATCATCAAGCTGACCAACAACCCCTGGATCATCCGCCCCGCGCTGGTGAGGGAGCGGTTCGACGTCGATGATTTCATTTTGATCAATGATTTCGGCGCCATCGGCCATGCCGCCGCGCAACTGGGGCCAGCGGATTTCCTGCATCTGTGCGGCCCGGATCAGCCTTTTCCCGATCACGGATCGATCACCATCTGCGGCCCCGGCACCGGGCTGGGCGTGGCGCAGGTGCTGCGGGTGGTGGGCGGCTATCATGTGATTGAGACGGAGGGCGGGCATATGGATTTCGCTCCGCTCGATGCGCTGGAGGATGCCGTGCTGAAACGACTGCGCACCACGTTTACCCGTGTGTCTGTGGAGCGGATCTGTTCGGGCCCCGGCATTGTCGGCATTTACGAGACGCTGGCGGAGATTGAGGGGCGCGCGGTGCAGCGGCTGGATGACAAGACGATCTGGCGCATGGCACTGGACGGCAGCGACAGCCTGGCGCTGGCCGCGCTCGACCTGTTCTGCCTGGCGCTGGGCGCGGTGGCGGGCGATCTGGCACTGGCGCACGGCCCGCACGGCGTAGTGATCTCAGGTGGGCTTGGGCTTCGCCTGAAGGATCACCTGGTCA